>JAAEQP010001471.1 GCA_024231375.1 bacterium
ACCCCATGTTCCTCGAGAAGCGGTTCATCAACGGTGCGTTTCCGCTGGGCACGCCCTATCATGACGACATCGATTACGCAACCTTCGCGGAACGTTGCCCCGTGGCGGAGCGCGCCTGCACGCTTGAAGCGGTCTGGTTGACACAGAACCTGTTTCTCGGGAGTCAGCAGGACATGGACGACATCGCGGCGGCAATCGGAAAGGTCCTGGAGCACAAGGAGGAGTTGGCGTGACTGCGGCAGTTGTCCTGTGGCTGGCCATCTTCGCGGCCTGGGCAAACACAAGCGTCCCAGTGCCAGAACCAGCAACGGATGAGGCTGACGGCGAAAGGATTCTCGCCGACAGCGCGTTCCAGGGTGGCTTGATCGTTCACGCAGGACTCCAGGACGCGTCCTTGGCCCTGTCGCTGGTCGACGCGCCCAACGCCTTGGTGCATGGTCTGGTGCGGGACCCTGATGCGCTCGAACTGGTGCGCAACCAGATTCATGACGCAGATTCGTATGGGCGCGTGTCCGCGATGCTGTGGGAGAGTCCCTTTCTTCCGTACGCCGACGGAATCGTGAATCTGCTTCTCGTGTTGGACGGCGGTCTTGAACTGGATCCGCAGGAGATTGAGCGCGTCCTGGCGCCTCGGGGAGTTGCCTGGGTTCGGCGCGACGGCACCTTGACCTCCTATCAGAAGCCTTGGCCTGTCGATGTGGATGAATGGTCGCACACCCGCTACGACGCCACAGGCAACGCGGTCAGCAAGGACACGAGGGTCGGCCCGCCGCAGCACCTTCAATGGGAGGCGACGCCGCGATGGAACCGGGGCGTGAAGACCAGCAGCCTGGTCTCGGCACGAGGCCGCATCTTCTACATTCTGGACGATTCACACTTCTCCTCGGTCGATCGCACCTGGGCGTTGGTCGCGCGCGATGCCTTTAACGGCATTCAGCTCTGGCGCCGACAACTGGCCAGTTGGGAGGGAGCCCGTGGCGGCAAGAAGGTCGGTCCGGCCCAGGTGAACCGCCGGTTGGTGGCCATTGGCGACAGGGTGTATGCCACATTGGCCGAGTTGGCACCGGTGAGCGTATTGGACGCGGCGACGGGAGAATCGATCCGCGTCCTGGGGGATACTGAACGGGCGGTGGAGTTCGTCGTCTCAAGTGGCGTGTTGGTGGCGCTCGTGAGTCCAAACGACCCGGCCGGCGTCCGGCGTGGTCAGCGCGCAAG
>JAAEQP010001472.1 GCA_024231375.1 bacterium
CGTAGGTCGACTGATCCCGTAATGCGCACAAAGAGCCGACTTGCTCGCCTCACCACGCAGTACATCCATGACAAATCCCAATCGAATATCCAAAGCACGTTGTTCCTTCCAAGGCATCGGCAATCCCTCCTGCCAATACCATACGATGTAAACAACGTCCCCAGTCCAATTTGTAAATAAGGTTACCGGTTTGGACCCATTCTTACCCTCTCCCACCGGGAGAGGGCAGGGTGAGGGGTCTTAGTGCGCGCCTACTCGTCTTCGACGGCAACGGCCTTGATCACCTCGTCCATGTCGTACACGCCGACAACCTGATGGCCGGGCGGCACGACGAGGAAGTCCTTGGCGGGCCACGAACCCGATACGAGCATTTCGATGAGGCGAAGACTGCCCGGCAGGGTCTTCAACTCGACCCCTTCCCGGTCCGCTTCTTCCTTGATCGCATTGACCACGGGCTCTACGCGCGTTTCGGGCACGTCCAGAAAATACAGCATGTCCGACGTGTGCTTCAGCCCGAGCGATTCGGCCAGAAACCGGGCGTTCTCTTCGCCGTACTGGGCCACGAGGTCATCATAGCCCTGGACTCCGGCGAGATGCTCTCGGGTGCTGGCGTCGGCGACGATGGAGTCGCCGTGCTCGGAATAGCCCACGGACGCCCATCCCTGGCTGGGGTTGTCGCCGAAGTGTTCGGCGAACGCTTCCCTGGACCCAAGAAACAGGGTGGTGCAATCGTGGGCGCGCGGAATCACGAGTGGCAACGTTCGCGCCGTCAGCCCCACCACCGCGTTGCCGCAGAGTCCGTAACCGAGGAGAATGGCGTCGTACTTCGCCTCTTCCTGTTCGGTGGCATCGATCTGGTTCTGGAGCAGATCTTTCAGCCGCACGGGCACATTGTGCTCGCCCTTGGGCGTAAACGCGGGCGTGACCGCGTGGGGCGACCGCGCCACGCAGTAGCACACTTCCCGGGTCAGAACATCGCATGCCAGCAGCTTAAGCAGCATAGAGGTCGCTCCATCGAACGGACCGATCGGCATCCATTCAGGACCGCCTTCCGTTTGATCGCACCTGCTCGTCGATTGGCGTGATGCGTTCGTCCACAAGTCCCATCGGGTCCAGATGACCGGTCGTGAACTGCAGTACCAGTTCCATCACGCCGACCGCATCTGCCATGGACCGGTGAAGGCCCCCGTCGTTCTTTCCGTAGTGTTCGAGCAGTGTGCCCAACTTGCAGTCCTTCAGACCCAACTTCATGGCCCGCGCCCATTTCAAGGTATCAACGGTCTTGAGCGGGGGGACGTCAACGCCGGTGCGGTTCAGGGTCGCGACAATGAACCCGCAGTCGAAGGCCGCGTTGTGGGCCACCAGGATGGCGTCCGGACCGGCCCAATCCAGGAACTCCGCCATCACGTTCACTGAGGGCGCTGCGTCGGCGACCATGTCGTCCGAAATGCCGGTTAGCTCGACCACTACAGGCGGAATGGTTTCGCCTGGGTTCGCGAATTTCTGAAGTCTCCCCAGTTCCTCACCAGAAAGGGTGAACTTGATCGCACCCACTTCGATGATGTTGGCCTGTTCCGGACTCAGGCCGGTGGTCTCGAAGTCGAAGGCGACGAGTACAGGGACCCCTGGTGGCGGAGCGACCTCCGCGGGCAACTCTGTCTCAGCCGTAGCCGGTTCGGGCTCCGGTATGGGCTCCGGTATGGGCTCCGGTTCCGGAGTCGTCGCGCGAGGCTGCGACAGGATTGCCTGAAGCGCGCGGCAGTCCCGCTCCA
>JAAEQP010001473.1 GCA_024231375.1 bacterium
CAGCACACGTGCATCCCCTTCCTGCTACCTTACCTGGAGAAAGACCTCCTCCACCAGGAATACGATTTCGAGCAGAACTGGAATCACGAAGACAACCAGAAGGCTGTCAACATGCAACTCGAAGTGTTTCTGTGTCCTTCGTCCGTGGGATCGCGAACCGTCAAGATCGGAGATGGCAAGACGGCAGCCACGGCGGACTATGCACCGCCCACGGCGTTCAGTTGGGAACTCGCATCACTGGGGCTGGTCGAACCGGACCACTACGCGGCAAACCGCCAGAAGATGACCCGAGGCATCACCCACCCCAACAACGTCGGCGGAGTCCGCATGGCAGACATTCTCGACGGGTCATCAAGCACGATTATCTTTGCCGAAGACGCCGGGCGCCCGGATCATTGGACGCGCAGCGGCCGAGGCCCGGCCGATCACGACAACGGCTGCGGCAATTACAACGTCGTTGGCGGGAGAGTTCGCGGAGCCGGTTGGGCGGACGTCGACCGTTCGATCCCCCTGCACGCCTTCGCCCGAGACGGCCTGAGTTGCAACGGCCCCTGCGCGGTGAACTGCACGAACAACAACGAGACGTTCGCATTCCATCCCGGCGGAGCAACCGTTGCGTTCGCGGACGGACGTGTCAAGCTCATGCAGGAAAACGTGAATGTCGCCGTCTACGCCGCTCTGATCACAATGACCGGAGAAGAGTTGCTTTCGGACGATGAGTTCTGAACCGGAA
>JAAEQP010001474.1 GCA_024231375.1 bacterium
CGGGTGGTTTTCAACCCGGCCGCGGTCGACCGTTGGCGTCTGATCGGCTTTGACGGTCCGTTGTCAGGTCCCGACGTCGAGTGCGGTGCCCGCGTCGTGGCCGGGCGATCTTTGACGGTTCTCTACGAGCTTGCGGGCGTTCGACAGGGCCGTGGTTCGGCCTGTACGATTCACGCCGAATACTGGCTCCCGGGCGAGTCCAAACCGCGACGCATGGCTCTGGCTGCCCCGGGCGGTAAGGTTCGGCGTTTCGAGGATGCTCCGGCGGACTTCCGTCTTGTGGCTACCGTTGCGGGCTTCGGAATGATCCTGCGAGACTCGCCTCACAAAGGCACGTGCACGATAGCCAGTTTGCTCGAATACGCCGAGACGCTGTTGGGTGACAGACCCACGTGCCGACAAGCCGAGTTCGTTCAAATGCTTCGCGAGGCCCGCGGACTGTTGCCGGTTGACTGACCGGTCCGGATGCGGCCCCATCCTTCGTGAACTTCTGCTATGTTCGTTCCTGCGCGCTACGAGGCATTGCCTGGCGTCCGGCTGTGTCTTACAATGAAGTTCTCGGAAAGACGCTCGGTGACCGGGCGGGAATTGACGGTTGAAACGTTCAGCCGGC
>JAAEQP010001475.1 GCA_024231375.1 bacterium
GCACGGCGAGATCGCCTTCTACGTGGAGCGCGGGCGCGTGGTCCGCTACCGCAAGAACGTCACCTACCTGCCGCTGCCGTCCGAAAACTAAACCATCAACCTGCGAACGACGGAAGAACCGAGGGCGCAGTCCCTACGAGGATTGCGCCTTTTTGCATTCTGGGAAAGAGAGACCATGTCCGAAAACACCAACGAATTCACCTACATCACCGAAGACCTCCGCGACCGCGCGGTCTCGCTCGACAGCATCCACGAGGACCCGGCCAACGCCAACGTCCACGACGAGCGCTCGATCCGTGCCATCATGGGCAGCTACGCCCGCTACGGCCAGCGCAAGCCCATCGTCGTGAACCGGAACGGTAACATCGTCGAGGCCGGCAACGGCCAACTCGAAGCCGCCCGCCGCCTGGGATGGACCCACATCGCCGCCGTCTTCGTCGTGGACGACCCGGTGACGCATACCGGCTTCGCCATCGCCGACAACCAGGCCGGCCGCATCTCCCGCTTCGACGACGAGACGCTGGCCCGCCTCCTGGTCCAGGTCGAGCAAGAAGACCCGGACCAACCGCTCACGGAGATGTGGGAGGACGACGAACTCAAGCGCCTGATGGCGCAGGCCAACGCCGCACAGGGTGGCGCGCCCGGCGAAGACCCAGGCCCATCGGAACCGGACCACTTCGAC
>JAAEQP010001476.1 GCA_024231375.1 bacterium
CCTGGACTACCTGGCCTGTGGGGTGCTGGAACCCGAAGTGGTTGCCGACGTGATCGGTGGTCTGGCGAACGGGTGCCGGTATGCGGGCTGTTCGCTCATCGGCGGTGAGACTGCCGAGATGCCGGACATGTACGTGCCCGGCGAGTACGACCTGGCCGGCACCATCGTTGGCACGGTGGACCGCAACAAGATCGTCGACGGCTCGCGCATCAACGAAGGCGACGTCGTCATCGGTCTGCCCTCGTCGGGTCTTCACACCAACGGCTACAGTCTCGCCCGCAAGATTACCTTTGACGTGGCGGGGTTGACGGTCGACGACGAAATGCCCGGCGTGGGCCGGACCGTGGGCGAAGCGCTCCTCGAACCGCACAAGAGCTACGCCAAGATGGTCCAGATCCTCATGCGGGTCACGGACGTGAAAGGCATGAGCCACATTACGGGCGGCGGCATCACGGACAACCTTCCGCGCACGTTGCCGGACGGGGTCGGCGCGGAGATCGACCTGGATTCGTGGACCGTGCCCCCCATTTTCGAGTTCATGCAGAAGACGGGCGGCGTGGAAGACGCGGAGATGATGCGCACCTTCAACATGGGCATGGGATACCTGTTGGTGGTGGCCCCGGACGAGGCGGAACGGATGATGGACACGTTCGCGCAGACGGGCGAACATGCCCACGCAATCGGCAAAGTGGTGGCTGGCGAACATAACGTTACGTATGTGGGGAAGCTGCACTATGGCACATCGGATTGAAGTTGGAATGAAACGTGACCTGGCGGACCCGGCCGGCGCCGGCGTCAGGCGGCAGGTGGCCGAGGACCTCGGGATTTCTCTTGATAACGTGCGCGTCCTCGACGTGTACGCCATCGACGCGGCCCTCAGCGCCGATGAACTCGAGAAGGTGCGTGCCGAGCTGTTTACGGACCCCGTCATCCAGGAATCGGTCGCGAATGGGTCCATCGCCCTCGACTACGACTTCGCCATCGAGGTGGGGTTCCGGCCGGGTGTGACGGACAACATCGGCAAAAGTTCCACCGAAGGCGTGGCGGACACCCTCGGCCGCGCGTTGGAACCCGGCGAGGCGGTGTACAGTTCAAAGCTCTATGCCGTCAAAGGCGACGTGACTGCGGAGGCCTGCGAACGGATCGCGCGCGACGGCTTGGCCAACGAGTTGATTCAACGGTGGGCCGTGAAGTCCGCAGCCGAGATCGAGGCCGCGAAAGGCGAATCGCTGCTGGGGCTGCCCCTTGTGACCGAGACCCCCGTGGCGCCGGTGGAAGAGATCGACCTCACCATCGCGGACGACGCGTTGGTGGCCCTGAGCCGCGAAAAGATGCTGGCCCTGGAACTCCAGGAAATGAAGGCGATTCAGGAGTACTACACGGACCCGATCATCCGGGAACGTCGTCTCGCGCTGGATCTGCCCGCGAACCCGACCGACATCGAACTGGAAATCTTTGCCCAGACGTGGTCGGAACACTGCAAGCACAAGATTTTCGACGCCATCATCGAATACACCGATGAGAAGGGCGAAACGCGCACCATCGACAGCGTGTTCAAGACCTTCGTGAAAGCCACCACCGACGAGGTGGGCAAGCGTGTGGACTGGCTCGTCAGCGTGTTCCACGACAACGCGGGCATCATCAAATTCGACGACGAGTGGAACTTCGCGCTGAAGTGCGAAACCCACAACAGCCCGTCGGCGCTCGACCCCTACGGCGGCGCGATTACGGGCATCGTGGGCGTGAACCGCGACATCCTGGGCGCGGGCATGGCGTGCCGGTGCATCCTCAACACCGACGTGTTTTGTTTCGCGACGCCCTATTTCGAAGGCGAGATTCCGCCCCGCCTCATGCATCCGCGGCGCGTGTTCCGCGGCGTGCATCAGGGCGTGAAGGACGGTGGCAACCAGAGCGGTATCCCGGACGTGAACGGCGCCATCGTGTTCCACGAGCGGTTCCTGGGCAAACCCCTGGTCTTCTGCGGAACGGGCGGGCTCATTCCCGCCACGTTGCACGGCAAGCCCAGTGAAGACAAGGCCGCCCGACCCGGCGACCTCATCGTCATGTCCGGCGGCCGCATCGGCAAAGACGGCATCCACGGGGCTACGTTCTCGTCGGAAGAACTGCACGAAGGGTCCCCGGCCACGGCGGTCCAGATTGGCGATCCCATCACCCAGAAGAAGATGGCCGATTTCCTGCTCGAAGCGCGCGATCTCGGCCTGTTCTCCTGCGTCACCGACAACGGCGCGGGCGGATTGTCGTCAAGTGTTGGCGAAATGGCCGAGAAACCCGGCGGCGCGCAGATTCATCTCGACAAAGCGCCCGTGAAATACGCGGGACTCGCCCCGTGGGAGATTTTCCTCTCCGAAGCGCAGGAGCGCATGACGTGCGCCGTGCCGCCGCGAAACATCGACGCGTTCATGGAACTGCCGAAGCGCCGTGCGGTGGAGTCGACGGTCCTCGGCACGTTCAACGATTCGGGCCAGCTCGAATGCTTCTACGACGGCGCGCTTATCGGGGCGTTGGACATGGATTTCCTCCACGACGGCGTGCCCAAGATGCACCTCAAGGCCGTGTGGAACGAGCCCGAACTCGAACCCGAAATCGCGGTGGAAGACTCGGACCTCGTCGACGACCTCAAGGGCGTGCTCGGGGCGCTCAACGTGTGCAGCAAAGAGACCTTTGTGCGCATGTACGACCACGAGGTCCTTGCCCAAAGCGTGTTGAAGCAGTTCCAGGGCGTGGACCACGACGGTCCCGGCGACGCGGGCGTTATCCGGCCGGTGCCGGGGTCCAACCGGGGCTTGGCCGTGTCGTGCGGCATCGTGCCGCGCTACAGCGATATCGACGCCTACTGGATGATGGCGTGTTCGGCTGACGAGGCGGTCCGCAACCTCGTGGCCGTGGGCGCGCGCATCGGCATGATAGCCGGGTTGGACAACTTCTGCTGGCCCGACCCCGTGCAGAGCGCCAAGACGCCCGACGGCGAGTACAAGCTGGCGCAACTCGTGCGGTGCTGCCAGGCGTTGTACGACGTGTGTACCGCCTACGACATCCCCCTTATCAGCGGCAAAGACAGCATGAAGAACGACTACAAGATCGGCGATCACAAGATCTCCATTCCGCCGACTGTGCTCTTCACCGCCGCGGCCGTCATCGACGACGTGCGCAAGGTGGTGTCCATGGACGTCAAGAACCCCGGCGACGTGGTCTACGTGGTCGGCGACACGCGCGACGAGATGGGCGGCAGCGAATACTTCGCCTTGCGCGGGGTTCTCGGCTGCAACGTACCGAAAGTGGACCCGGCCGCCGCGCGCCGGTTGTACGAGGCCTTGTCGGCCGCCATCGCGCAGGGACTTGTGGCCTCGTGTCACGACTGTTCGGACGGCGGTCTGGGCGTAGCGTTGGCGGAATCGGCCTTCTCGGGCGGGTTCGGTATGGCGCTCGACCTCAGCGGCATCGACGTGGCGAACGACGCCGTGGCGTTGTTCAGCGAGTCCCAGAGCCGGTTCGTGGCGACCGTGCC
>JAAEQP010001477.1 GCA_024231375.1 bacterium
AGTAGATGTCGTCACCTTGGGAGGTGTCGCGCTCGACGATGCGGTCGCCACAGACCCAGTCCAGGATGTCGCGCGCGTGGCTCTGGGTGGCGAAGTTGAAGTGAACCGCCTCTAGGTTCAGGAAGGTGTATCCGTAGTCCCACATGGTGCCGTCAACATCGATACTGCATGCGAAGCGCTTGGTAGCAGGGTTCCAGAAGGTCTTGTTGCCCGTCTTCTTCACCTGGGCGGCGTGGGCTTCCAAGTACTCGGGTTCAAGCGCGAGAATGCCGGCGGGAACATTCCATTCGGGATGGCCGGCGATGGCGCGTTCGATCTCGGCGAGGCTCAGCAGCGAATCGTAGAGATAGATGGTGGCCAAGGCGTCCTTGTGGCCCATGGGCATGAGATCCCAGTAATTGTTGCCGATTCCGTTGCCGGGGATGAGGCGCTTCTTGCCTTCGGCGTCGTATTCGATGCCGCTACGGCCGTCGTGACCCACCCAACGAACGACGATGACGCCTTCGCTCTCGGTGTCGAATTCGTCGATGGTGTAGCGCATGGCCGTGCGCATGCGGTTGATGTTGCGGCGCAGAAAATCAAGATCGCGGGTCCAACGGAAGTACTTCGCGCACCCGCGAACGTAGTTCTGCCCGTTGATGGTGTGGCGCGTGTCGTATTGCGTGAACAGCGCCTGAATGCCGACGACGGCCCCGGGGGCGGTGTTCCCAAACCCGATACGGATCCCGGTGATCCGGCCTTCCCAACCGGGGTGACGGTAGACGGGCACCATGGTGTAGGCAAAGGGTGCGTTGGTCACGACGGCTCTCTCGGGCAGCTCGAAGTGCAGCCGCCGGTCCGGCGACCAATCGGGGGCAGCCTCCGTGGTCCACTCGAGGAAGGGCTGGGCATCCGTCAGATTCTCCGCCTTCCACCGCAACTGCATGAACGGGGCCTGATGGGTGGTGAAACTGACGGGCGGAGCCGTGACCCGCGCCTGGGGTTCGGTCAGTCGAACGTGCCAAGCGTCGTCGCGGATGCCGTCGTCTTGGGCGCGTTCCAGCGTCCAGCCTTCCTGTGTGCGTTCCTCGGTGCCATGCCATCCTTGCGGGACGCCGCGAAGCGAGAAGTGCCAACCCCAGGCGTCCTCGCCGCCCTGTGCCCAGAAGGGGAACGGCCAGCCGAGTTGATGGGCGACGGAGGCATGCTGATGCGTGGCTACGTAGCCTTCGGGGTCGATGATCCGCGTGCTGAGGACATCGTCCCATTGCTGGCGAAATACCGGCATATGATGGGATTCCGCAGGCCACATGGCTGGTCCTGAGAGCCACTCGTCCCACAGGGTTGCCTTGGGTCCCGCGCCGGGGTAGTGGAGCCAGAGCAGCGCGCGCAGGGAGTCCATCTCCTTCTCGTGTCCTGGCACGAGGATTCGCGGGAAATCGTCGGGCACGGGCTCACACCAAGCCACGCGGGCGTGGAACAGACCCATCACAACAACGGACACCAGCACAGGCAGAAACATTCGCATGGCAACTCTCCCCCGCGTTTTCAAAGGTTCGAAGGGTTATTCTACATGAGTCTGCATGCATTCATGTAGAGTTCCTTGTGCCAACCTGGGCGCGTCCTTGTCCATTCCCCCTTGGCGATGCTACTATTCGGGGCCTTGTCTTGAGGTGCCCACTAAGGTGCGGCCGAAACGCCACGATGTGTAAGGGATCCGAGTGTGAAGAAGATTACGGTACAAGTTAGAGACGACCATCTTGAGTTGCTGGCCCGCGCCAAACCGGTGAATGGGCTTGCGGAACTCATCTGGAATGCGCTTGACGCGGAAGCCACGGAAGTCCGGGTGGAGTTCGTGGAGAACGACCTAGGCGGCGTTGAGTCCGTCCGCATCCGCGACAACGGGCACGGTCTGGCGTACGACCATGCGCTGGTGGCGTTCAAGAATCTGGGTGGCTCGTGGAAGCGGGAAGGCATCCCGACACCGCAGCGCAAGCGCATGGTGCATGGCAAGTACGGCAAGGGCCGATTCCGCGGATTCGCCATCGGGAACCACGTGGAATGGCGCACGGTGTACGACAAGGACGGCGAACGGAGCAGCTACAGCATCGTGGGTCGTGCAGCCACGCTGGGCGAATTCGAGTTGGGCGAGGTATCTGCTTCCGGCGAACCCACCGGCATGGTCGTGGAAATCGCCGACATCCAGGCATCCATGGGATTGCTGCGCGGGACCAAGGCCGAGCAGGACGTGACCGTGCTGTTCGCGCTTTACATGCGGCAGTACCCGGACGTACGCATCGTGTACGACGGGGTGCCGTTGGACCCGGCCAACGCCGAGGACCGCAGGGCGCAGATCGATCTGGGCGAGATGGTGTTGGAGTCGGGCAAACGGGTTGAGGTCGAGGTGACCGTCGTCGAATGGCTGGGACCGGGCAAGCGCGGCATTGTTCTCTGCGACAACGACGGGTTCGCTCTCCACACGGTGAAGCCCGCCATTTTGTTCCGGGGATTCAGCTACACGGCGTACGTGAAGTGCGATCATTTTCGCGCGCTCGAAGATGGCGGCATGCTCCAGGTGGACGAGATGGCGCCGGACCTTCGCCAGATTCTGAAGGCGGTACGCACGGAGTTGCGCAAGCATTTCGCGCTTCGGGAAGCGGAACAAGGACAGGGAACACTGGCCCTGTGGCGCGAGATCGGGATCTATCCCTATGACGGCGAGCCCGCGGACGGCGCGGAGGAGACGGAGCGGCGCTTGTTCGACATCTATGCCACCCACTTGAATCAACTGCACGACTTCGCGGGCGCTACGTCGCGGCACAAGCGTCTCATCTTGTGTCTTCTCCAGGAGATCGTACGGACGGATCCGACCCGGGTCGCGCGCATATTCGACGAGGTCATCACGTTCCCCGACGACAAGGAAGAGGAAGTGATGGGGCTCATTAACGTATCCTGACCACGTTTCGCCGCACGTACGGTGGGGGTGCGGCGCACGGGAGCTTGCGCATGCCCGGAACCCCGGCATCAACGGGATCGCCGCCGCTGCCTATGTCACGCGGCGAAATGGACCGCCGAGGATGGGACAGCCTCGACATCCTGCTCGTGACGGGCGACGCGTACGTGGATCATCCTTCCTTCGGCGCAGCCCTACTGGGCCGCCGGCTGGAACAGGAAGGCTACCGCGTGGGCATTGTAGCCCAGCCGCGGTGGGATGCGCCCGACGACGTGGCCCGCTTGGGGCGTCCGCGTCTTTTCGCGGGGGTGACGGCAGGTGCGCTTGATTCCATGCTGGCGCACTACACGGCCTTCCGCAAGAAACGGCACGACGACGCGTATACCCCCGGGGGTAAACACGGTGCCCGGCCCAACCGGGCGTCCATTGTGTACACGAGCCTGCTGCGGAACGCTTTTTCGGGCTTGCCGGTCGTCCTGGGCGGTATTGAGGCATCCCTGCGCCGCATCACGCACTACGATTTCTGGACGGACAAGGTGCGTCGGTCGATGCTGCTGGACAGCAAAGCCGACCTGCTGGTCTACGGCATGGGCGAACGTGCCGTGCTGGAGATCGCCTCACGGCTTGACGCCCAGCCAGATGACCGGAACGCGTTGCATGGAATACCAGGCACGGGGTTTGCCCTGTCGGCCTCGGATTGGGCTTCGCGACTCGAGGCCTTGCGGCATGAAGGCACTGACGCTATAGACCTTCCCTGCCATGAGGCGATCGAAGCGGACCCGCGCCAGCTCATGGCGGCCACGGTGGCGCTTGAGGGTCAGGTGCATGACGGGTCGGCCTGGGCAGCGCAGCTGTGCGGCGGACGGGTTGTGGTGTTGACCCCGCCGGCCGCGCCTCTCGACTCGTCCGATCTTGATGCACTCTACGATTTGCCATTCACCCGCGCGCCACATCCCAGTTACACGGAACCCATCCCTTCGGTCGAGATGATCCGGTTCAGCGTGACGTCCCACCGTGGATGCGCGGGGGGGTGTTCGTTCTGTTCGCTGGCCCTGCATCAGGGTCGACGGGTCCAATCGCGCAGTGCCCGTTCGATTCACGGAGAGGTGCGGCGGTTCACGCGGCACCCCAATTGGCGGGGCAGCGTGGCGGATGTGGGTGGTCCCACCGCGAACCTGTGGGGCGCTCAATGCGCGGTGGACGTCAAGGGATGCCATCGCGCGAGCTGCCTGACCCCCGAGGTCTGCCCGCACTTCAGGAGCGACCAGGCCGAATTGGGCCGATTGCTGAAGAAGCTCCGCGCTGTGCCCGAGGTAGACCATGTGCGGGTGGCCAGTGGCATTCGGCACGACGTTGCCATGCGGGAGCCGGACTACCTTCGCACATTGCTGCACGGCTTTGTCGGGGGGCAGCTCAAGCTGGCGCCCGAGCACTGCGCCGACCGCGTGTTGCGCCTGATGCGCAAGCCGGGATTCGCATCGTTCGAGGCATTCTTATCGGTGTTCGAGCGGGAATCGCGCGCCGCCGGCAAGGAGCAATACGTGGTCCCGTATTTGATGACGGCGTTTCCGGGATGCACCGATAGCGACATGCGGTCGCTGGTGGATTGGCTTCAGGCGCGGGGATGGAAACCGCGACAGGTGCAGTGCTTCATTCCCACGCCGGGCACGGTGGCCACGGCCATGTATCATGCGGGCGTGGACCCGGACGGGAACACCGTCCCGGTCGCGCGAACCGACGCAGAACGCCTGCGGCAGCATCGGATTCTGATACCGGAAGGGAAGGCACAGCCGTCGTCAGGGCGCGGGGGCCGAGGGCCGGGCCGAGGGCGGCGTAGGCGGTAATGCGCACGGACATCGGCGATTGACACGGGGCAAGGCCGAGGCTACACTCGTACTCTGCGTGGTCGCCCCAGAGGTTCATTCAGGCGCGTATGGAACATGGCCTGTACCTTTGCTGTTGATGCCATAGAGGGCGCTTGCCGCCGCACGTAACATCGCAACCAGCCTTCGTGGAGGAGCAATCTTGAAACCGAAGCCGGGTCTCCCGGATGCAGTCACGCCGCTTACGGTGAAGTACCAGCGCAAGTCCGACGGGGACTACCGCGTCGCCTTGGTGTCTCTGTTCCATTACGAGAACATGGGGCTGCGATTCGTGTACACGTTCCTGAAGGAGTGTGGGTACGACGTCGACCTGGTGCTCTTCAAGGAACTGGGCCTCAACTACTTCAAGCCCCCTACCCGGAAGGAACTCGACCTGCTGATCGACCTCCTACGCCGTCGCGGCGTGAAGGCGGTTGGACTCTCGGCGCGGTCTCCCTACCACGACCAGGCAGCCGAGATGACCGAGTTGATTCGCAAACAACTCGGCGTGCCCGTGTTCTGGGGCGGAACCATGGCCACCGTGACCCCGGAAATGTGCATTGATCGGGGTGCGGACTACGCCGTCTGCGGCGAGGGCGAGGAGGCGTGCGCGGAACTCATGGAAGCCTTGTCTACGGGCGCCGACCCCACCGGCATTAAGAACCTGTGGTACCGGGGCCCGAACGGGCCGGTAGGCAACCCCTTGCGGCCGTTGGTCGAAGATCTGGACAGCCTCCCCTTTGTAGACCTCGAAAACGAGGGCAAGTTCTCCATCGAGTACGGCAAGTTGTCCGAAGGGGAACCCATGCAGGACTGGGTCCGCTACGAGATGTCGGCATCCCGGGGCTGTCCGTACCGGTGTTCCTACTGCTCCAATTCGTTGTTCCATGAGATGTACGAGGGACTCGGCCAGTATGTGCGCCTGCGATCCGTCGATCACGTGATGCGCGAGCTGGAATATGCGCAGTCGCGTATGCCCAATATGAAGAACATATTCTTT
Organism: bacterium; assembly: GCA_024231375.1. Next base: position 5,795 of record JAAEQP010001477.1, read on the forward strand.
CGCGACGAAGTATTCGGCCTGACGCGAAAGTGGTTGGAGGAATTCGCAGACCAGTTCCCCAAGCGCATCGGCGTGCAGTTCGAATGCGCCACGGATGTCCGGTCGCTGACCGAAGAGAAGATCGTGTTGTTGAAGGAACTGGGGCTGGCAGAGGTGAATATCGGACTGCAAGCCGGGTCGGACCGGATCCGGCATGACGTGTTCCATCGATACATAACGAACGAGGAATACCTCGAAACGGCGCATCTCGTGCGGAAGTACGGTCTGTTTGCCCGGTACGATATCATCACAGACAACCCGTTCGAGACCAATGAGGACAAGCGCGCTTCACTGGACCTCCTCCTCGCGTTACCGCGCCCCTTCGTCCTGAATCTCTTCTCCCTATGCCACTTCCCGAGGACCAAGCTAACGGAATTCGCCATCGAGCAGGGGGTCATCACGCGTGAGGATGTCGTGAAAGATATGGACAAGGTCCTGAACCAGTTGACGGTCACCTTCGACCACCCCCGGTCGAAGGAGGACAGCTTCTGGTGCGCGCTCTACATGCTTACGTCGAAAGAGTTCATTCCGAAACGCCTGATCCGCCGCCTCGCCGAGTCCCGGTGGCTGCGACACCACCCCGCGCCGATCAAGCTCCTGTCGAAGGTTTCGAACCTGCTTCGCGTCGCCTACGCGGGGACGCGGTTGCTTATCGCGGGGCGCATCGACATGAATGTGACGCGCCGGTTCCTTCGGAGCATCGGCCGCATCAATCGATGAGGGCGTTGGGGGCAGGCGCGAAGCGGCGCGTTGGATTTGTGTCCGATTGGCCCGCCCTTCACGGAACCGAAGGTTCCCTCCCGCAGCTTCTCCATGCTATACTTGCGGGACACTATGCGGTGTAAGGTGCTGTAATGACTATGATTTCAGTCAATCGGGTGCGACCGAACTGGTTCAGGACGCAGTGGCGTACGCGTCCGGACCGCGTGTGGTTCACGCTGATTCTTGCTCTTGGGTTCGTCCTGCGCATCGTGCGTCTGGGAAGCCGCGATTACTGGCACGACGAAGTGCATATGCTGGTCAAGATGGAGCGCTTCAGTGACGTACTCCAGGGCAACTACGTATCCAACCACCCTCCGCTCTTCACGTTCTTGGGCGTGATCTGGCAGTCCATCGGCCTCGGTGACACGGAATGGACCATGCGGCTGCTTCCGCTTCTACTGGGGCTCGGAAGCATCGCGGCCGTGTTTCTCGTGGCAAGATATCTGTTCGGTGTTCGCGCCGGTCTGTTCGCCGCATTTCTGGTGGCCGTCTCCCCGCTTCATGTTTTTCACTCGCAGGACCTGAAGGACTACATGATTCTCCCGTTGACGGCGCCTATCATGGTCTATGCGCTCTGCCGGGCCGTGGACGGCAACCGCCCCATCCAATGGGCCGCGTACGCCATCATGGCGGCGGCGGCGTGCTACAGCGATTTCTTCGCGGGCCCTCTGCTGATAGCGGTGAATCTCTGGTTCGTCTGGCGTGCATGGGGGCGGTGGGAACGGTGGCCGGGATGGCTTGTCGCCAACATTGCGGGTGCCCTCCTGTTCGTACCGTACCTGCGAGTGACGCTCTGGAAGAGCCGAAGCATCATGGTGGAGGCGACGGATTGGTGGGTGCACAAGCCTACGCTGATGAGCGCGCTCTTCTATCTGAAGTCTCTCGCATTCGGGTATTCGGACTTCGACCCGGCCTTCAAGGCGGCCATGTGCCTCTTCGGCATAGTGGCGGCGGCCGGCGCGATCGTGGCGTGGCGCCGCAACCGAAGCGCCGCAGTGTTGGTGGTGCTGTGGTGTTTCTTGCCTGTGGGACTCGTGTTCGTGATGTCGCACGTGTTCAACAGCATATTCTTGGTCCGGTCCATGATTCCCTATGCACTGGCCCTGTACGTTCTCGTGGGTGTCGGCCTGGCAGCCTTGCCGAACGCCGCATTCCGCGTTGTGGGCGTGGCAGTGTTTGCCGCCGCAGCCGCGGTACCCATCTACCAACACTGCCACGACCAGTACCCACCGCATTCATGGCCCCATCGCCCGGGCGTGCATCCTCCCGGCGAGTATCGTGCAGCGGCCGAGTATGTTCGGTCACGGTTCCAGCCGGGGGATCTGGTGGTTCATTCGTGCGAGGTTTCGTGGCTCCCTTTCTACTGGTACGGATTCAAAGATCTTCGCGTTCAGCGGACGGTTTCTACCTATATGGCCTTTCTGAGAACCTGGCACGGCGCCAATGTCCGCGTGTCTCAACACGCTGATTTCGACGGATATCTGCTCAGCGAGATTCAGTCCACTGTCGCGGGGCACAACCGGGTCTGGCTGGTGTTCTCAGGCTGGGAGCGCTCGATGCTTCCGGGCCCTCCCGCCAGCGTGTGGCGGTGGATGGACGCCCACTATCCAGAGGTGGACCATGCCCGGTTCGAGGGACTTGAGGTCTATCTGTATCAGAAGTCGCGCCGAGGCGATTCCGTCGAGCTGGCCCGACGCGATTTTGACGGTGGACTTGGCGCTACGCTCACCTACCGAGGCGGACTGATGGCCAACCACGTGACCATCCCCCCGGACGTGGGGCTGTCTCCTAGATTCTTCGATGAGCGGCGCGGCGCACTGCTCCTCCGTTTCGACGAAGAAAGGGCTCCCGGGAACGCATCGGCACGGGATGCTAGCGCGGATGGCGAACAGGCGAGGATGGTGACGTTCTCCATCGAGAACAGGAGCGACCAACCGGTATCGTGCGACGTGGAACTGGTTGAGAGCGACGTGTTGGTCCCGTTGGCAAGCCTGATGGAGACGCACCCGGAATCCGACAAGTGGCGTGTGGTATCCCGCCACAACCCCACTCCACCACCAGGCAGTCACCAACTCCGCGTCATGGCCGCTGCCATGCCGGAGGCAACGCCCGAGGCCGCCCTCACCGGGACCGTGAAGGTCATGCCGGGAACCTACGCCACGCTGCTCAACACCGTCGGCTCCCCACTGAGCGTGGCGTCGGCACGGGGAGACTTGCGCGTGATGGTGGGAAACACGGATGTGGCCTCGCCTCTCCCCCGAAGACAGGGAGACATAGACGGTTGGCACTGGTTCAGCGGAGCACCGGTGACCGTCACCGGCTCCTACACGGGACTTCCCATCCGCGTCACGGCTACGCCGTTGCCAGGCGCGGAGCAGAGCTACGTTGACCTGGGCTACCTGGCCTTGGTCACAAATCCTCAGACCCCAACGCCCCAGGCGGGCGCTGTGATGGAGCCGTGGCCCGGCGCTCTGGAGATTCCGGCCGGCGCCACGCAGCATTTCGCAGCGGACATTCCCGTCAACCGGAAGCGTGTGGACGTCTGGGTCTACGAGCGCGGTGAGGACGGGCGTGGGTACCACATCTTCCGCCGCTGGGACAAGCACAGGAACTAACCCGGATATTTCACCGGGCTAACGGAGCCGCGTCGAGCACCGCCGTTTCGGCAGCGCCTTGACGCTTATTAGAGTCAATCGATCCTACTCGGAAGGAAGGGCCAATAGATCGAACGGAACCTTGCACTCGAAGCCGAAGTGGGTGACGAACGTCGCGTTGCCGCTCACCGAGTATGTCGATCCCGCGGCCTCCAGCGGGATAGCCACCGAGACCTCCGCGGAATCGCCAGGCTTGAGATCGCCTAAAACCAATGGCTCCAGTGGTATACCTGACAAGTCCGAGGCCAAGGCCACGTTCCGCAGTGTGAAGCGGCGTTTGTTACGCACGGTGAGCGTGATTTCCTCGCCGGTCACCCCCTTCACAGACACCTCAGCATCCGCGAATGCTCGGATGATGGCCTCGTTGTGGATGCTGTGGGTGTTGCAGTCGCTGTCCATGAGGCCCGGATGCCTGTCGTTGTTCGTGACCTGGTACTGGTAGCCGCCAACCATACCTTGCTCGATGCCCCAGACGTACATGTCCTCGAATGCTTCGACGCCGGACGTCTGCACCGCGCCATGCCAGGAATTGAATTCGTTGTAGAAGACGGGCATGTCGTGAGCTTTGGCCATGGCGATGCTGCTGAGCACATCGGGCTGGCGCCCCTCCGCGGTGCGTCCTTTCCAGAAATACCAGTTCATGCCCATGATGTCTTGGCCTTGCCAGTACTCCTGACCGATGAGATTGGCGTAGTGCACGGGCCGGTCGTACGGGTCGAGAGCCCTATACAGGGGATACATGGAGAGCAGGAAGTCGGCCGTATCGCCCCGAATCTCGTTGCCTGAGTTCCAGAACAGCAACCCCGCCGCATCGCGGTACCGCTCGATGAACACGCGCGACAGCTCGCGGGCGGTGGCCAGGGGCGGACCGTCCTGACGTCCGTAGATGATGGTCGTGGTGGTGCAACTGAACGGCGCAAGCGCTGCGTAGGCCGTGTTTAACTCGTAGGCCAGATCCACCTGCCACCGGGCTGGATAGTCGGTGCGCCAGGTGTTGAACCCCAGTTCGCGCATGGTGCGCATCATGGTCTCGGTGAAGGCGGGACTGGTCTTGCTGAGTGAATGGACGTTGGTACCTTTCACCAGGAAGGGCTCGCCGTTGAGGACCACGTCCATGCCGGCCGTCTCAACGACCGTCGCCACCAGCCGTGTCTCGTACGCGAAATCCCCGAAGTCGGCGCACACGTCGTAGTACCCAAACCAGGGCTCCGCCTCGACCGCAACCGTCCCGGATTCCGACTCCCCCTGGCCGACAATGCGATCCCGGGCGCGCACAGTCACCTTCATGGGCGCCGCCGGAGTCGCGGTCGCGGTGAGCGGTGTATGGAAGCGGTCGCCGTCTTGTTCCACATGGTTACCCCGAACCACGCGGACGCTGTCCATACCCTCAGGCAGCGCTACGGAAACGCGGCGCTCCACCTGGGTCGCAAGCCCTTTTTCGTGGAGCACGCGCAACCGCAGGTCGACATCGCCCGCCATGTCTGGGGTCCACTTGAAGGTTACGGGCACGTTCTTCCCTGCGTCCACCTGAACGGCGTGTGCTTCCTGGTGCAGAAGCCGGCCTGACGGACTCGTCGCCGAGAACACGGCGGTCAGGGCTCGGGGCGTGTCGCCAGCATTCGCAATCGACGCCGTCTCTTCTCGCGGCTCCAGGACGCATCCCCCCGCCGGTGCAAAGGACAGCACTTCCACAGGCATACTCGCCACGTACACGTCTGCCACAAGGAAATTGTCGCCCATGCGATGGTTCTGCGGTCCGGGCGCGTTCTTCAGAATCAGATGGCCACCCGATTTGGGGTCCGTCACGGTGACCAGCAATCGATGGGTTTCATCAAGAACGACGGGCTCCGCGATGAGTTTCTTGCTCGAAGCGGGACTCTCGGGAACAACCTTCAGATCCGCGGCGACCGTGTACTCCCTGCCGGGTTGCCACTTCGACGTTGGGGTCTCCGGCGCACCCGAGGCGCTGGCCACGATCCGGTTGCCCAAAGGGCTTTCGAGCACGAATTGGAACGTGAAATCACGGTCGGGCTGCGAGCCTTCGACGCGCCACGGGACCTCGACGCGAATCGAACGGCCCATGACGGCGCTTGCGGCGCTCAGCTTGGGAGCGCCAAACGCAAGGAGGTAGTCCATGGTGTAGAAATCGCGGATGCCCTTGCCGGCGCCAGCCAGCGCGCTGAGTTCGAAGGAGGAGGCGTCGGGAGACGCCTGGCCGGGCAGTGCGCGCGCCAACCACTCGCCCTTGTAGCCCATCAGTTCGGCGAATACCTCGTGGGCGTAGTTGAGCGACCGGCGGGCTTCGTCGACTTGTCCGCCTTGGAACAGGTCGATGGCGCGTATGGCATGGGCCGACGCTGCTTGAGCGTTGGCCAGCAGAATGGCAGGCTCGTCTCCGCCGCCCTGAGCATCCGCCAGCGCGTCGGCCAGAGCAGCCGCCGTTGTCGCGGTCTGGTCGAGTTTGGTTTGGAGCACTTCCATGGGCGTGATGGTTACGCTCCGTTGCGCGTCGAAACCGCTCTTCTTGGCCGTGAGCTCGACCGTGCATAGGCCCTCACCGGCCTCTCGGTCCAGCGCAATAACGGGCCCGTCAAACCCCGGATCCTCCGGCGAAGCCCAGAGAAGAAACGTATGTGCGCCCGGTCCCCTGTCAATCTTGGCCTCGAAGCTTCCCGCGCCGATACGCTGCCCGTCCTGTGTTACAGCAACGTCGAAGGTTGTCGCAGTTGCCTTGGACGCGTTGGTGAACAGGGCGAAGGGGATGCGCCTTCCCTGAAGGACTTGAGGCAAATCGCAGTGCAGGAAGGCCTCGGGCGTAGTCGTCGGGATGTCCTTTGGATCGAATGCGAAGTACGCGAGGCGAATGTCACCGGATTCGGTGCGAACGCCGAATCGCTTGCCCTTGGAACCATCGTAATCTGCTTCGACAATCCACTCCGACGGCTCCGCTTCCGTGGCCGCCCAGAACTTGCCTCGGATTCGGTTGCCGTCGACCCGGACCTTCTGCCAAATCCAGCCCGTCCGGTTCCATGCGGCATCCACCTTGCCGACGCTGGTATCCTTCGCCAACGATTCCTCGGCCCCCTTCTCGTCGACGTGTCGAAGCTGGACGCCCGCCACGTCCTGCTGGAACCAGACGTAGGGCCGCTTCTCTTTGAGGTTGTGGGCCTTCTCAACGTCCATCGGATAGTCAATGAGGATCGACAGAACCCCATCTCCGTCTCTGTTCTCGGGGTCGTTCTCCCGGTACAGGACCAGATAGGTCCCGTCGGTGCGTTTCCCGCCTTTCGCCATCAGCAGGAGGTAGTCTCCCTTGACCTCAAGTACCTCTGGGCCGTAGCCTGGGGGACAGGTCAGGTCACGGACCGTGCGCACCGCGCCCTCCGATTTCCCGAGGTCCAGCACGTCCCACTGGTCCGTGGATGAACATCGATCCTCGAATTGTAGCGCCGTGGCCGTGGCGCAAATCATCATCAATCCTGCAAACGCGAATATGCGAGTCTTCATGCCATTTCTCTCCAGTATCGGCTAGACGTGAACGGAAAGCTTACGCGACTACGGTGGCCGGGCGCAAATGGGCTCTCGGCAAGTGATGCCGTGAGCGGCGGTGTGGTACCTTCCGATTCTCGGTTCGCTCGTGGGTATTGGACTATCGGGACGGTTCGGTTAGAATGGGGCGAGAAGCTCAGTATCAATAGGAGACAGACGCATGGTCGACCCAGAACTTCTGAAAATCCTGGTCTGCCCGGAAGACAAGACGCCGGTGGCGTTGGCCGAGGACGACCTTGTGAAACAGGCCAATGGCGCAATCGAAGCGGGCACGCTGAAGAATCGAGGGGGCGAATCCGTCGAGCAGAAGATCGACGGAGGGCTCGTGCGCGAAGACAAGGCGTACATGTACGCCATCCGCGACGATATCCCCATCATGCTTATCGACGAGGCCATACCGCTCGACCAACTCAAATAGCGCCCCGCGAGGCTTTTTCCAGATCCTCCGTGGGGGCGGAGGGAGCAGCCGTAT
>JAAEQP010001478.1 GCA_024231375.1 bacterium
AAGGCGTTGCAGACCGCGTTGCCCTCGGTGTACGTGTCGCGCCAGCCGTGGTAGTCGTGATAGTAGAAGTGGTCGTGTCGGTTGGTCTCGACGTTCTTGAACGCGACGGCGCCCATGTCATCCTTCTGGCCGCAGTACTTGTCGTAATAGGAGATCCAGAAATAGCCCTGGTCGTTCCATCCACTGCCCCAACTGTTCTTGATCCGCCAGGCGCCGAGCTGCGGTGCTTGCGTCTTCTTCTTGTCGTCCCAGCCCACAATCGCCACCGAATGGTTGGGCAACGCTGGGTTGCCATAGGGCTGGTAGTGCGCGCCGCCGTAGAGGGGTGTGAAGAACTGGCCGCTGTAGCACATGCAGGTCGCCACGACGCCCGTTTCCACGACCGCTTTCTTGATGACGTCCAGGTTCTCCAGGTCCTCACCGGCCACGTACCACTCGATGTCGCGCGGGTAGAGGTAAAGGTAGTCCGGGTCGTGACGCTCGGGCGCGCGTTTGTACCCGGTTTCGTCTCGCTCGCTGGCGTTGTTGGCCTGTGGGGGATAGACCGCTCCGTCTCCCCGCGACAGGTAGGCGGCGGAGACG
>JAAEQP010001479.1 GCA_024231375.1 bacterium
CGAGGACCCCCTCGTTGAAGAAGTTCTGTTCATGGTAATCGGCGAATTGGTTGTAGGCTTCCGGGTCGGCGAAATCGACGACCAGTCCGCCCCAGACAAGGTAGTCGCCGGAGTGGGGGAGGAGGGGCTCATGCAACGGCGAGGTCGGGTGGATGTACGCGTGCTCCCAAAGGTTCGGTTTGAAGCCCATCGATGTGAGCTTGTCGAGAAACTCCTTGTGGTTTGGGAAGCGCTGGTCCGACCACACCAGCGAACACGAGTACGCCTGCGTCTGCCAGCCGGGTTCGAGGCCGAGCATGTCGCACGGGATGCCAAACTTGCGGATGGATTCGGCCACGCTTTCCACCGTGGCGCGGTCGGCGCGCGTGTAGGTGCGGTACTTCATGCCCAAGCCCCACATGGGCGGCACGCATCCGCCACCGGAGAACAGGTTGTAGCGTTGGACGGCCTCGCGCAGTGTCGGGCCGCCAAAGACGTACACATCGACACCGGTGCTGTTGCCGGCGAGATCAAACACGACCTCCCGCGCCGCGCTCGTCCGTTGGGCCTGGTAGAGTTCGGACTCGGTGGTTGCCGGCGCGCCGTCTTCGGGCTTCTTCTCGATGGGAGTCGCTTTCGGAACCAGCCGTGCCACGTGGACGTGAGGCACACGCGCCGTGTCCACGTAGACGCCGTAGCCCCGCGTGCTTACATAGAATGGCACCGGCCCGTGGCTGGCCCCGGTGCGGTCCATGACGCTGGCGCATACCGTCAGCCATTTCTTCAGCCCTTTCTGCTGGTATGCCCTTGGGTCAAGGCCGAACCCGTAGATCTCGTCGTCGGGCTCGTCGCACGGTACATGCACCACCGTCCGGCTCGATCGCACCTGACAGCGAATGTCCGACAGCGCGAACGGGAGATCGCCGGGCTGCGGCAGGTTGTCCAGCGCTTCAAGCGC
>JAAEQP010001480.1 GCA_024231375.1 bacterium
ATAGATGTGCTTGGTCGGGGGGTCCGAGGTCCACGACGAAACCTGGCCATCTCCCCAGTTCACCCGGTACTCCAGCTCCGTGGCCGGCCACAGCAACGTCTCGTTGTCCTGCGAAGTGGAAGTGTCGATCGTCACCGTTCCCCCGTCGCGCGAGGCGATGAAGAACGAGGCCGTCGGCACCGACAGCAGCGTGATCTCCAGGTTCGGCCGCACGTAATTGTCGAACAGCACCGTGTCGTTGGTGTCGTCGTCATCGTGCAACTGGCCCGTAGCCAGGTCGAGGTTCGTGTAATCCGGGAACACGAAAGCGTGGTTGGCCGGCACCCGCAGGCGCGCCTCAACCGCTTCCATATCCAGTTCCACGGGAATCTTCACTTCGGGGACGATGCCCGCGCGCCATGCCGGAACGGATACAGGTTCTTCCGTGCTCCCTCGAAGGTAGAGGGCGCTCTGAACCGATGTGTACCCGTCGTTCGCCCCATGTAAGGGCATCTCCGTGCCTTCCGACACGAACCGCGCCATCACCGCGCACGAGGCCTCAAGCATGTCATTGTCGAAACGGTCCCAGCCCCAGAACCCCGCTGCCGACCCCGTCCACTCAAACTCCGTGAGATATCCCGCGTACAGCAGGAACTTCCGGATGAACTGGTTGGCTTCTGCGTTGTGATTCAGGTCCCACAACGTCTCCCCTGAAATCCGCCGGTTCCCGTAGAGCGGCGGAAGCTCCATGTCCTCGTCATCCAGATTGGCGTCCGACGGCCACCCTGCGTCATTCGTGCTCAGCGTGTGCTGCGTCTGCTCCACACCGGGGCGTTGCGTCGTCAACGTGAATTCCTTCGTCGGCACGCCAAACCCATACGTCTGACTCAGGCTCGCATTGTCGAAATTGTCCCATGCCACGTCGGAACCGCCCGGCTCGTACCACGGCGTCATCACCTGGTTCAACCCCGCCAGCATGTTCTGGGCAGGCAACAAGGCGGCCGAAATCGGGAGACTGAAATTCGTCTTCGCCATGTAGAAAGACCAATCGGCCACGCCAAAGCTCGATCCATGGTGCGGCGCGCCCATCGAAATCACCATCATCGCCTGGTCACCGGCCCAGTCAATCTCTTCCATAAATGCCCGCGCCACCAGACCGCCGCGGCCATGGGCCATGATGATGAACTGCTCGTCCGCATCGGGGAAAACCAGTTCCACCCGGCGCGCGTCCAGGGCGTCCGCCAGTTGCTGCGCGTTGTTCTCCGTCACCGCGGCATACGCCTCCGGGTCATACCCCACCGGCAGCAGCGAATCATGGAGGAACCACCACAACTGGAACTTGTTCGCCAAGTCAATGCTGTCGTCACTCGTGCCCGCCAGACCGTCAGGCCCCTTTGCCCAGTCGATGAAGGTGTCCCAACGCGCGTACTCTTGCCCCGGGATCGTCACTTCGCCTTCCGCCTGTGTCTCCAGTTCGCCCCCCGCGCCGTGAATGAGGAGAATCGGCGTCGTACCCGTGCCACCGTCCTCCACCTTGTGCAGACCGTACCCCAACTCCGGCACGTACCCCTGCTTCGTAACATCCGCGAAAAGGTCAACCGTCGGCACCGTGAACGCATCCGTGAACCGCACAAGGAACACGCCCA
>JAAEQP010001481.1 GCA_024231375.1 bacterium
AGAACGACGCCGATCTGCGGGGATGCCGGCTGTACGGGACCCTGTTTCCGTGCAACGAATGCGCCAAACTCATCATCCAGAGCGGCATCGTGCGGGTTGTCTTTCTGAGCGACAAGTATCACGACAGCGATGGGTGTGTGGCGGCGCGCCGCATGTTCGACATGGCGGGCGTCGCGTATGACCAGTTCCAGCCGGGCGTCGAAGGACTGACCATCGACTTCGCGAAGGCCGCCGCGGAGGCCAGGCAATCCTGATCCATCACAGGGAGACCGTTCGATGATCGGACCGGTTTCTACGTTTGCGAGGAGGCGGTCGGGTTTGTCAGCGAGGATAACGAGTTCAAGAAGATCGGCCGGGACACGGAGACCGAATGACGCCCCGCCTCAAGCGCTTGTCAAGAAAACACCTCCCCTTGAGGTCAGTTTCGGACGCGCTGAGACGGCCATGCACGTCACCTATCTGAAGCAGGACCGAGCGGAACCGGCCACTCGTTCTACGTGGGCACGGTTTCCATATATCCTTTCTCAAAAACGTGTTAGAACGAGAACAATCGGCACGGATTTCATTCCCTCGGAAGGCCGCGATGGCGCAAAGCGAGAAATCCACTTTAAATCTTGCGCTGAACCACAAAACCGTGTAAACTAATATTTGCCCGCGATCAGTACCAAACGCAGGGGGGGAGCGACCGGACGCCTCAGCGCGTCGGAGGAACTGCGATGGTTACGTGTCCGTGGTGTGCGCATGACATGCAGGTAGCGAATCCAGGCGTGTTCTGCGCCTGTCCCAATTGCCTGAACCCGTGCTACCGGCCCGACGAGGGAGCCGGCGACACGGCGTGTCTCCCCGGTGCGGAGGATATTCGCGACTACGCGCCCCGCGGGTCCGCGGTGGGCGACGTGATGGCCCGGCTCTACGGCGCCATTCGGGAACTGCCGGTTCTACCCGAGGGTCCCCAGCGTGTGATCTCGATGGTGCACGATCCGCTCAGCACCATGGACGAGATCGCGGCGGTCGTGAACGAGGACACGGGTCTGGCGATCCGGGTCTTGCGGATTGCCAACAGCGCCATTTACACCGGTCTCGAGGAAGTGAAGGACACCCAGATGGCCTGCGCCCGGCTCGGAATGAAGGTGATCGCCAACACCATGTGGGCCGTCTTGGGCAACGGCGTGTATCGTCACCACGGTGACGGGGAACAGGATTGGGTGCCCGAGTTGTGGAGGCACGCCGTGGCCGCGGCCCACAGCGCCGAGTGGGTTGCCGCGTCTCTGCGGCAGGGCGGTGCTGACTCGCGGTTTGTGGCGGGACTTACCCACGACATCGGCAAGGCCGTACTGCTTCAGATCATCTCCGAACAGCGCACGCAACCCATCCACAGACTTGCCCAGTCCGAGGAGAACGTGCAGAAAATTGTGGCCAAGTACCACGCCCTGGCCGGTTTGCATGTGATTCAGCACATGGGACTGCCAACGCATCTCCGCGCGGCTGCCTACTTCCACCACGACTTCGCGAGCGTGCCATTCGAAGAGGAGCGTGTGCCGGTCCTTACGGTGGCGTTGGCCGATTGGCTGGCCCATGTGGCCGAGGACGACCTCGACGCGCCGGCTGGCGGGACAACCCCGCTTCACGAACATCCGGCCGCGGAAGGGCTCGGACTCTCGGAAATTGACGCCAGACGGCTGCTGGCACAAGCCCGCAGCGAAATGGGCAACGTGCTCGACGCCTTCATGGCGGCGTAGCGCGCTCCGCAAAGGAAGAACGGGACGGACGCCCTCTTGTTGGCGGCTTGCGGTCTACACCTGCCTGCGCTACCATCCACCCACGTGTGCCACAGTCTTCACGAGCGATCGGCACGGCACACGAACCAGGAGTCGTCCCATGATCTGCAGTCTGCGCGGCGGCCTATTGCTGCCCATTCTCTGGCAATCGATCTCAGGAGTATCGGATCCCATGAATACTGATCGTCACGCGGACCCCGCGACCTTGGCCGCGTCCGTTGTCGCACCCATCCGCATCGCCTACGACGCGCCCCCGGCGAAGATCCCCTCCGACACGGCCGTGGACGCGCCGCTGTTGGGCAACGGTTCCGTGGGGGTTGCGGTGGGATACCGCCCCGGCCAGGTAGATTTCTACCTGGCCCGCAACGATTTCTGGCGCCTCAAGACGGGTTACGGCGAGTGCATGCCCAAACCCTTCGGGCGCTTCTCGCTGAAGTTCAAGGGACTGAAGAAGGCCCGATTCTCTGCAGAGCAGTGCCTCTATCCGCCCGTGACGGATTGCACGCTGACGACCGGCAAGGGAACGGTCCTGGTGCGGTGTTGGGTGTCGGCCACCGAGGATGTGTTGGCGCTCGAATTGCGATCCGAGGGGATTCAACCGGAAGTCAGTTTCGAACTGATGCCGCAACGCTCGGACGATTCGACCGTGGAGGAGGGCGACTCCCTCCAGATGGAAGGGTTTGAAGGCGGCTGGGCCGTCCGCCGGTTTGAAGAGGGCGTCGAGATTCCGACGAGCGCTGCGTGTGTGGTGCGGCAGACCGCGAAGGAGACGCCTTTCCGATTGGACAGCCATGTGCCGGTGTGGGTTGGCGTCGGACTGGAAGGCGGCTTCGACAATGACGACCCCGTGGCCGCAGCGAACGATGCGGCGACCCTCGTCGCCTTCTCGGAGAGGAAGGCGCTGTGGGAGGCGCATGAAGCGTGGTGGGCCGAGTTGTGGGCCAAGTCGGTGGTGGTCATCGACGACCCCGACATCATGCGTCACTATTACTTGTCGAATTACGTGATGGCGAGCTGTTGCCGGGACCCCCGGTTCCCCCCCTCCATCTTCGGCGGATGGATCACGACGGACAAACCGGCGTGGCACGGCGACTATCACCTGAACTACAACCATATGGCCCCGTACTACGGCCTCTATTCGTCGAACCACATCGAACAGGCCGACGTGTACCACGACCCCATCCTGCGCATGATGGACCGCGCCCGCGACTATGCCCGGGTCCAGACGGGTTGTGCGGGCGTGCTGTACCCCGTGGGCATTGGACCCATGGGCATGGATTCGACCGCCAACCCAACGGGCGACTATGTCTGGGAGAAGCCCGAAGGCGCGGAGGAGTACGGCCTGTTCTTCGGGCAGAAGTCCAACGCCGCGTACTGCTGCACCAACCTCGCCATGCGCTTCTACCACACCTGGGATCCCGAGTATGCGCGGACCGTGTACCCCTTCGTGAAGGAAGTGGCGGCTTTCTGGCAGGACTACCTGCGGTTCGAGGACGGACGGTACATGGACTACAAGGACGCCATACACGAGTCCGTGGCAGCGCACGATGAACGCTACCTCGACGTGAACCCCGTGTTGACTCTGGGTCTACTGAGACAAACGTTTCAACTCGCTCTCGACCTTGCGGACACCGTGGCGGATGGCGACGCGCCTCGTGAGAAGTGGACGCACATTCTCAACCATCTGCCCGAATGGCCCACCCAGGAACGGAACGGTAAGAAAGTGTTCCGGTATTCCGAACGCGGCACGGACTGGTTCGTCAACAACACGTTGGGCATCCAGCACATCTACCCGGCCGGAGCCATTGGGCTCGAGAGCGATGGTGAGACGCTTGCCGTCGCGCGCAACACCATCGAAGTCATGAAGCGTTGGACCGACCACAACGGCATGAACAGCTTCTTCCCGGCGGCCGTGCGTGTTGGGTACGACCCGGAGATTATCCTGGAGCGTCTGAACGACTACGTGACGAAGCACGCCAACGCCAACGGGTTCGCGAAGGACAATCCCCACGGAATCGAGAACTGTTCCATTGTGCCCAACACGGTGAACGAGATGCTGTGCATGGGCCATCAGGGCGTGTTGCGTGTTTTCGGCGTATGGCCGCGCACCCGCGACGCGCGGTTCGTCGACTTGCGTGCCCAAGGGGCGTTTCTGGTGTCGAGCGAACTGGCGGCCGGGACCGTGACCTATGTGCGCATCGCGAGCGAACGCGGACGGCCGTGCGTGCTGGTCAATCCCTGGCCTGGCGGGCAAGCCGTCGTGAAGCGCACGGACGGCACGGAGACCGTCATGACCGGCGATTGCCTGTCCTTCGACACGGTCCCGGGCGAAACGCTTCTGGTCCTGCCGGGAGCGTAGCCGGCGAGGCAAGGCACGCATGATCGCGCTTCTTGGGTTTTTCCAGCACATATCGCGCCGTGTATAGTGTGCGTTCGAGGTCCGCAGCAAGACCGGCATCCTGGACACGGGGGGAGAGGTTGGATGAGCTACGAGATTGGCATGGACACGATTCACCTGCGGCCCACGCCGCGGTTGGCCCACACCGAGTACTGCTCGCACAACGAATTGATCAAGAGCGTGACGGACGAGGCGGGCGTGCCTTTCGAGGACGCGTGGGACTTCGATTTCATCTGGAGCGTGAACGACGGCGAAGTGGCCTGGGCCGACCGGGGCCGCTCGACCGATATGGGACACGCGGAGTTCCTGGAAGGCGGCACGGACCGGCGCGAAGCCAAGGAGTGTCCGTTCACCGACCCGGAGCAGGTGTTGGAGTTCGACGCGGTGGAAGAGTACGGCCTGCCGGACTTCGACGAACTCGTCGCCTACTACGAGCGCTCCTACCGCGAAGGGCGGGAAGCCCATCCCAACCAAGTCTTCACGGGCGGGTACTACAAAACCATCGTATCCGGCGCTATTGAGGCCTTTGGCTGGGAAATGCTGCTGATGGCGGCCATCGACCAGGACCGGTTCGAACGCGTGCTAGACTCGATCTTCCGCCTGAGCATGCACCATTACAAAGCCTGGGCCGAAACGTCGGCAGAGGTGTGCATCAGCCACGACGACATGGTCTGGACCGAAGGACCATTCATCGACCCGGCATTCTACCGCCGCGTCATCTTCCCGCGCTACAAGGAACTGTGGGCCGTGCTGAAACAGGCGGGCAAGAAGGTGCTCTTCTGCTCCGACGGCAACTGGACCATGTTCGTCGACGACATTGCCGAGTGCGGCGCCGACGGGTTCATCTTCGAACCCATGGTGGACCTCGACCTGGTTGCCAAGAAGTATGGCCAGACCCATCCCATCGTGGCCAGCAAGGTCGATTGCCGCACCTTGACCTTCGGGACCCAGGACGAAATCCGCGCGGAGATCGACGCCACCCTCAGAGTCGCCAAAGAGTGTGCCGGATTCATGTTCGCATGCGGCAACCATATCCCCAGCAACGTGCCGGTCGAAAACGGCCGGTTCTACTTCGAGTACCTGCGCGACCACTGGCAACGGTAACCGGAAGGAGCGATCCATGGCCAGCCTATACGACCATCCGCGGTACTACGACCTGGCCTTTTCATTTCGCGATGTCGCGGGCGAAGTGTCGGTCATGGAGGAGGCGATTCGTCGGTGCTCGACCATCCCGGCCCGACGCGTGCTGGAGATAGCCTGCGGCCACGGACCCCATGCCGGCGAATGGATGGCGCGCGGATACGACTACCTCGGACTGGACCTGAGCGACACCATGATGGCCTATGGGATGGAACGGCACCGCGGCACCGAGCGCGCGCCCACGTTCCTGAAGGCCGACATGCGCGACTTTGAGTTGGACGAACCCGTAGATTTCGTATACGTGTTGCTCGGGTCACTGTACGTGACGACCACGCCCGATCTCTTCGCGCATTTCGACGCCGTGGCGCGCGCGTTGAAGCCCGGCGGCCTGTACTTCATGGATTGGGTCATCGACTTCGATCCCCACGTCGACCTGTGCGACACGTGGCATGTCGATGAAGACGGCGTGTACATGCGCGTGTCCTATGTCACGTCATGCGTGAATCGCATCGAGCAGACCTACCGCGAACGGGTGGTCATGGAGGTTGAACAAAGCGGGACATCCACGACAATCGAGGGAGAGGCCGTCAAACGCGCCATCTTTCCGCAGGAGTTCCTGGCCATGATCGCCGCGCGGCCCGACTTCGAATTCGTCGGATGGTGGAACGAATGGGACCTCTCCGACCCGTTGGACGGCACGGAATCGACCAATCGTCCGGTCATCGTGGTTCGCCGTACCGCGTAAGGTAGCGGCCACCGGGCGAGTGTGCTATCCTCCCTCACCGTCACCGAGGCACACGTAGCCGTGAGGGGTAAGTCACATGCCCGCATCCGAAAAGTTCCGCATCGGCGGCGTCCTGGGCGGGATGGGCGTCGACGTGACGGGCGAACTCCTGGACCGCGTTATCGCACTGACCGACGCGGAACGGGAGCAGGACCACATCCCCCTGCTCATCAACCACAACCCGGGGGTACCCGACCGGACCGGCGCCATTCTCCACGGCGGCGCAGACCCCCTCCCCCATCTCCGCGACGCTGTCGACCGTCTCGTGCGCGCCGGCGCGGCCTTCATTGGCATCCCGTGCAACACGGCCCACTACTTCTACGACGCCTTGCAGGCGGACACGCCGGTGCCTATCATCCACATGCTCCGCGAAACCGTGTCGGAATGCCTGCGTGTGCGGCCGGGATTACGGACGGTAGGCATCCTGGCCACGACGGGCACGGTGCGTTCGGGGCTGTATCAGGAGCTCTTCGAGGCGGAGGGTGTCGCGCTTCGGGTGCCCGAGGACGCGGACCAGGAAGCCGTCATGAACGGCATCATGGCCATCAAGGCCAGACGCGACCTCCCCCCCATCCGCCAATCCATGCTGGACGTCTCGACACGGCTCGTGGAATCGGGCGCGGGCCTGATTCTCATCGGCTGCACGGACATCTCCGTCGCCGTGAAGGAAGGCGATCTCGAAACGCCGATTGTCGACGCCCTCACCGTACTGGCGCGCAGCATCATCCGACGCGCCACGGAGTCAGCCCATGAGTGACCCCACGCCCGAAGCCGTGCATGCCGCATCGTTCGTCATCGACGGCACCAATCCCAGCGCCTTTGACCGCGACGTGTTTGAGGCGCTGATTCGCGGCGGCGTCACCACCGTGAACGCCACGGTGGCCGTGATGGAAGGGTTCCGCGATACGATGGTGTGCCTGCTGGAGTGGCGCGACCTCATTGATGCGAATGAAGACCTCGTCATGCCGGTGCTCTCGGCCGGCGATGTGCGCACGGCGAAGCAGATCGGCAAGCTGGGCATCATCTATGGACTCCAGAACACGGCTGCCCTGGAAGACCACGTCGAGTTGCTGTGTCCGCTCCGCGACGCGGGTGTGCGGCTGCTTCAACTGACGTACAACGAACGCAATCTCGTGGGCGATGGCGTGTTTGAGCGAGTCGATGCAGGACTGACGCAATTCGGACTCAATGTGGTCCACCGCATGAACGAGCTGGGGTTGCTCATCGACTTGTCGCACGTAGGGCCTCAAACGACCATGGACGCCATCGAGGCCTCGGAACAGCCCGTCGCCATCACGCATGCCGGCGTGAAAGCCCTCCACGACCATCCGCGCAACAAAACCGACGACCAAATTCGCGCGGTTGCGGCCAAGGGTGGTGTTTTCGGCGCGACGTTCTGGCCCGTGTTTCTGAAGAACGGGTACGCATCTACGTTGAGTGACTACGTGGACACCATCGACTACGCGGTCCAATTGGTGGGACCGGAGCACGTGTCCGTCGCCAGCGATTTCCTGCTCAACCATCCCAAAGAGTTCCTGCAACGGTTGCGCGCGGGACGAAGCCGGGATTGGCGCGCAGTTGAGTTGGATTGGCCGGTGACCATGCCGAAAGGCATCGCAACCCCCGAAGAGTTTCCGAACATCACGACGGAGCTGCTGAAGCGGGGATACTCGCCGGATGATGTAGGCGCCATCATGGGCGGCAGTTTCTTACAGCTGTGCGAGACCGTGTGGCGGTAGGGCACCGCGTGTCAAGAGGAAGAATTCGATGATCCGAATGGCGATTGTGGGATGCGGCAACATGTCCGGCGGGCACGTGGCAGCCTTTGAGCCGTTGCGCGACCGGGTGCGCGTCGTGGCCACCGTCGACACCATTGAGGAGCGCGCCCGGGAAGCGGCCGAGCATTTTGACGGCGCGGTTGCGGAGACGGATTACCGTAGGGTGCTCAATGACGTAGACGCGGTCAGCCTTGTCTTGCCCCATCAATTGCATCACGCCATCGGTATGGACTGTCTTCGCGCCGGGAAACACGTGCTGCTGGAGAAGCCCCTCGCCAATTCCGAGCAGGAATGCCTGGAGCTGATCGACGCCGCGAAACAGGCCGACGTCACCCTCATGACGGCGTACTGCATGCGGTTTCAC
>JAAEQP010001482.1 GCA_024231375.1 bacterium
CTGCCCCAGGTGACGCTCCATTCGATGTACGGCCTGACCGAGTGCAAGCGGGTATGTGCCCTGCCGCCGGAAGAACTCGATCGGCGATCCGATTCCGTGGGAGTCCCTTTGCCAAACCAAGAGATCTGCCTCGTCGACGACAACAGTGAAGCGGTACCTCGCGGCGAAGTGGGACAACTGGTCGTTCGCGGCTCGAACGTGATGCGCGGCTACTGGCAGATGCCTGAAGAGACGGACCGCGTTCTGCGTCCCGGACCGATCCAGGGCGAACGGGTGTTCTACACGGGCGATCTGTTCCGCCAAGACGACGAAGGGTTCCTCTACTTCGTCGGCCGCGTCGACGACGTCATCAAGAGCCGCGGCGAAAAAGTCAGCCCACGGGAGGTGGAGAACGCTCTGCACAACCATCCGTCCGTGGCAGAAGCGGCAGTCATCGGCGTTCCGGACGAGCTTCTGGGCCGGGCCGTGAAGGCCTTCGTCGTTCTCGAAGCCGACGCGGAAGTCACCGAGCGCGACCTGCAGCGTCACTGCGCCGGCCATCTGGAAGACTACATGGTTCCTCAATTCATCGAGTTCCGCGATCATCTTGCGCGAACAGACCACGGAAAAATCGATAAGCGTCAATTGGAAGGAGTGCTCACATGAGCCAATTGCAGCATGCTTCGTTCTCTGCCACTTCTCTGACAATCGACTCGCGCCAAGAGGCGGATCGAATTGCCGCCGCCCTGCGAGAGCAGGTCGTGCGCCGCCTGCGTCGGAAGGGCCTTGTGGTCGGTCTGTCAGGGGGCATCGACAGTAGCGTCTGTGCGGGCCTGTGTGTTCGTGCCCTCGGTGCGGACCGTGTGTTCGGTATCATGATGCCCGAACAAGACAGC
>JAAEQP010001483.1 GCA_024231375.1 bacterium
AGAGGACCAAGCAATCTCCTTTGAAGACCTTCGAGCAGGCCGTGGACAACGTGCGGCCCATGATCGAGGTGAAATCGAGGCGGGTGGGCGGCTCCACCTATCAGGTCCCCACCGAGATCCGTCCATCGAGACGGACGGCCCTGGGGATTCGATGGATCATCAACTTCTCCCGAAAGCGCCCCGAAAAGGGGATGGCGGCGAAACTGGCGGGGGAGCTGATGGACGCGGCCAACCGACGCGGCGGCGCGGCCAAGAAGCGGGAAGACACCCATAAGATGGCCGAGGCGAACAAGGCGTTCGCGCACTTCCGGTGGTAGTATGCTCCGGTGGTGAAACCTGGGAGGACTTAAAATGGCGAAGAAAAAATTCGAGAGAACAAAGCCTCACGTGAACGTGGGCACGATCGGTCACATCGATCACGGGAAGACCACCCTCACCGCGGCGATCACCAAGCACGCGGGACTGAAGGGGCTGGCGGAATTCGTCCCCTTCGATCAGATCGACAAGGCTCCCGAGGAGAAAGAGCGCGGGATCACCATCGCCACGGCGCACGTGGAGTACGAGACGGCCAATCGTCATTACGCCCACGTGGACTGTCCGGGACACGCGGATTACATCAAGAACATGATCACCGGCGCGGCCCAGATGGACGGGGCGATCCTTGTAGTGGGCGCCGATGACGGCCCCATGCCCCAGACACGGGAGCACATCCTGCTGGCTCGTCAGGTGGGCGTTCCCCGCATCGTGGTGTTTTTGAACAAATGCGACATGGTGGACGATGAGGAGCTGATCGAACTGGTGGATCTGGAGTTGCGGGAGCTGCTGGATAAATACGAGTTCCCCGGGGACGACACACCCATCGTCCGCGGCAGCGCGCTCAAGGCGCTGGAGAGCGACGATCCCGAGGGCGACGAGGCCAAGTGCATTTTCGAGCTGTTGGACGAGGTGGACGCCTTCATCCCCGAGCCCAAACGCGACATCGACAAACCGTTCCTGATGCCCATCGAGGATGTGTTCAGCATCTCCGGGCGCGGCACGGTGGTGACCGGCCGGGTGGAGCGCGG
>JAAEQP010001484.1 GCA_024231375.1 bacterium
GAGGCGTTCGTCCCGGCCGTGATGGAGCACATCGAGCTGGCCGGCGTGCACTCCGGGGACTCGGCCTGCGTGATCCCCACGGTGAGCATCGACCAGAAGCACCTGGACACCATCGTGGAGTACACCGAGAAGATCGCGCTGGAACTCAACGTGGTGGGCCTGATGAACATCCAGTACGCCATCGCCGACGACCGGGTGTACATCCTGGAAGCCAACCCGCGCGCGTCGCGCACGGTGCCGCTGGTGTCCAAGGTGTGCAACATCTCCATGGCCAACATCGCGACCCAGGTCATGCTGGGCAAGAAGTTGAAGGACATGGATCTCCGCCACAAAGTGGTGCCTCACTACGGCGTGAAGGAGTCGGTGTTCCCCTTCAATATGTTCCCGGAGGTCGACCCGTTGCTCGGGCCCGAGATGCGGTCCACGGGCGAAGTGCTCGGCATGGCCGACAGCTTTGGTCTCGCCTTCTACAAGGCGGAAGAGGCCGCGCAGCAGCGTCTGCCGAACGAAGGCAGCGTGCTGCTGACCGTTGCGGCACCGGACAAGTCCGGCGTCGTCGACCTGGCGCGCCACTTCCTGGGCCTCGGGTTCAAGGTGCGTTGCACC
>JAAEQP010001485.1 GCA_024231375.1 bacterium
CGACGCGACGGCCGTCGATTGCGAAGGCCGGACCTTGTCCTGCGCGCAACTCAACAGCCGCGCGAACCAGTTGGCCCGCGTGCTCGTCCGCAGGGGTGTGGGCCACGAGAGCATCGTGGCAATATGCCTTGGGCCCACGCCCGAAGCTGTCGTCGCCATTCTCGCCGTGCTGAAGGCGGGCGGGGCCTATCTGCCTCTGGACCCGGCCTATCCCGACGAGCGGCTGAGTTTCATGGTGACCGATTCGGCCGCGTCGATGGTTCTGACCGATTCCCGGCACGCCGAACGGTTCGCCAGCGCCGATCGTGTTGACATCACGACGCTAGCGAGCGAGATCGATGCCGAGGATGTGGACGACCTGGAACCCGTGGCTGGTGCCGATTCTCTGGCGTATGTGATCTACACGTCCGGTTCGACGGGCGAACCCAAGGGGACGCTGCTTGAGCATCGTGGACTGTGCAACACGGTGCATGCTTTGATTGACGGGTTCCGCATCGACGAGGAGAGCCGGTTGCTCCAGTTCGCATCGGCCAGTTTCGACGCCTCGGTGGCCGACATCTTCTGCGCCTTGGTCTCAGGCGCCACGCTGTGCTTGGCCCCGCGCGACAAGATGCTCTCGCCCGACGACCTGGTGTCCCTCGTTCGCGACATGAACGCCACGTTTGTTACGTTGCCGCCAACCATGCTGCGCCTGCTTGAACCCGGGGACATGCCCTCCCTGCGCACCGTAGTCAGCGCTGGCGAACGATGCCCGGCGGATCTCGCTCAGACATGGGTCGCTCGCGATGGTCTGAGGTTCGTGAACGGCTACGGGCCGACCGAAAACACAGTTTGCACCACCATGTGGGTGTGTTCGGACCACGACGACCCTGTGCCCATCGGTCGGCCGATTCCAAACGTTCGCGTCTATGTGCTCGACGAGACCGGGCATCCCGTGCCTCAGGGCGCACCCGGCGAACTGTGCATCGGGGGGGCGGGCCTTGCCCGAGGTTACCTGAACCGGCCCGACCTGACCGCGGAACGCTTCATTCAGAATCCCCTCGACGATTCTTCCACCTCGCGACTCTACCGAACGGGCGACTGGGTTCGGTTCCGCGACGATGGCGCCCTCGAGTATCTCGGACGTACGGATGGTCAGATCAAAGTGCGGGGATTCCGGGTGGAACTGGGGGAAATCGAGTCCGCTCTGCGCGACGCCCCGGCCGTGAAGGACGCCGTGGCGTCGGTGACCGAGGGCGCACGGGGCGACGGTCGCCTGATGGTCTACATCGTATCGGACGGGACGCCTGACGTTGACGCGTTGCGAGCCCATCTCCGCCGCTCCTTGCCTGAATACATGATGCCGTCGGGCTTCGCTGTCCTCGACCGCATCCCGATGACGCCCAGCGGAAAAGTCGACCGTGCGGCCCTGCCGGTCCGCGGCGAGGGCCAGTTGCTCGGAACCCACCACGGCCACGAGGAACGGACTCCCATCCAGGAAACGGTCGCCGAGATCTGGGGCCACGTGCTCGAAACGCCTCCGCCCGGCAACCACGACAATTTCTTCGATCTGGGCGGCCATTCCATCCTGTCGGTACACGTAATCGCACAAGTGAAGAAACGGTTTGGCGTAGACATCCCCTTGCCGCGCTTCTTCGCCGCACCGACAGTAGCCGGCATGGCCGAGATTATTCAGTCCACTCAAGAGGGTGAGGGAACAACCGACACCGATGCCCTTCCGTTCACCTGCGTGCCGATTCGACCCACGGGATCGCGCCCGCCCTTCTTCTGCGTGGCCACGGCGGGCGGCGTGCTGTTTCCTTACTTCAAGCTCGCGCCCCTCATGAGCCCCGACCAGCCGTTGTACGGTCTGCAGGACCCCGCGCTCGACGGGGAACACCCTCAGATTGAGACCGTGGAGGAACTGGCCGCCCACTACGTCGAGGTCATGTGTATGGTCGAACCCCGCGGACCTTACATGTTTGGCGGCTACTCGTTCGGTGGAATCGTGGCCTTCGAGATGGCGCAGCAGCTTGTACGCGCCGGGAAAGAGGTGGCCCTCGTCGTACTGATGGACAACGGGGTCGAGCCGCCGGAGTTCAGAAAGCCCAAAGGCGTTGTCGACGCCGTGCGTCTTTTCAGCAAACGATTCCCGTTCCTCGTTGAAAGCCTCTACAACGTCAAACCGCACATCGTCGATGGGCTCTACATTCTGGGGAAACGCGCGCAGACGCGACGCGATCATGCTCCCGGACGACACCGTGCTTCCCCGCTTGACTACCTGCGATGGCTGTGGACCGACCTTATCTTGAGCAAGGCCGGCGTGGCCAATGTCCTGTCGAAAGATGCGGTCGTCGCCATGCGCGTGCCTTCGTTCAAACCGGTCATGAAGCTTCTGAATGTTAACGGTCAGGCTGGCGAGAGCTACCGGCCTCAGGTCTATCCCGGCAAGGTCACGCTATTCCGCGCCAGCCGGCGTCCTCCCGAACTTCAGGGCGACAGCACATTGGGATGGGATCGGATCGCCGAGGGAGGGGTGGACACGCGCCACATCTCCGGTGATCATATGCGTATGCTGGGCGATTCGGTTGCCGAAGTAGCCGACAATCTTGACGACTGCATACGCATCGCGCTCAAGAAGCATGATGCGGCCGAGACATCGCCAGCCGAGGACTCCGTTTGATGACTGTAGCGCGTCACGTGCCGTTGACCCACGCACAGACGACCTTCTGGGCCGCGCAGCAACTCTACCCCGACGCCCCACTGTACAACGCGCCCCACGCGTTCAACCTGCCCGAGGATCTCTGCCCCGACGCTTTCCGGAAGGCCTTCGAGGCCCTCGTGGTCGAGCGCGACGTGCTGCGGCTCGTCATCGACACCGAGAATGGGACGCCCCGGCAGCGGGTGTTGCCGCGCGTCGGCAATTGCATCGCGTTCGTGGATCTCGGTGCGTCGAATTCGGACTTGGAGGATTGGCTTACGGATCGCGTCCGGCGTTCCTTCGACCTTACCCGGCCCCTGTTCGACTCCGTGCTTCTGAAGACTGGCGCCGAAGAATTCATCTGGTTCTTCAACCAGCATCATCTCATCACGGACGCGTGGTCTACGGGCGTCCTCTTTCGGAGATTGTCCGCGCTGTACGGGGAGGCGACGCCCGATCCCGGCGCGCCGTCCTATCTCGACTATGTGACCCATGAGCGGGCGATTCACGAAGCACCGGAGTGGGAGGCCGCCCGGAGTTACTGGACCGACAAACTGAACCGGTCCGCGCCCCCTTCAGCCTTCTATGGCGTCCACAACCAACGCCTCCCGTTCCAGATCGCACGTATCGACCGGCCCTTGGGACCTGATCGGTCCGCTGCCTTGCGCGAGGCGGCAACACGTGGTGACTTCTTCCACAAGGCTCTCCGCGTCACCATGGCCAATATGCTCCTCGCCGCACTGGTGGCCTATCTAGAACGCATCACCGGTGACAATACTTTCACCGTGGGCCTGCCGCACCACAACCGGACCACCGAGGCCTTTCGCCAGACCGCCGGCGTCATGCTCGAGGTACTACCCGTTCGGATTCCTGTCGAACCGGACGACACGTTTCTCGCGCTTGTGAGCAGGGTTCACCGCGAGGCCGGCTCCTGCATGTCCCACCGCCCGTTCCTTCACGAAGGACAGGAGCGTTCCTACGGTGTCCTTTTCAACTACCACGTTGCCTCGTTCCCGGAATTCGATGGCCGTCCCATCACGCAGCGGCTTTTCCATCCGGGGGTGGGTGTGGAGCCCATGGTTCTTCACGTGCATGACTTCGGCGGCACGGGCGAACTGACCCTTTCCTTCGACTTCGACACCGAGACCTTCAGCGAACGTCAGCGCGAGCGCGCGGTCGGGCACTTTCTACGCCTCCTGGACGGCTGCCTTGCCCGTCCCGATGTGCCGGTGCGAGGGATCGACCTTCTCTCCTCTACGGAGCGGACGGACTTGCTCGCGAACGTCAATCGGTCCTCCCACGAGTTCGATGGCGATGCGTGTCTTCATCATCTCTTCGAACGGCAGGCCGCGGAAACACCCGACGCCACCGCGGCAGTCGACGCCGACTCGACGCTGACGTATCGCGAACTCGATGAACGTGCCAACCGCATCGCCCACCACCTGCAGGGGATCGGGGTCGCGCCCGAGACATTGGTTGGCCTCTGTTTGGAGCGGACGACCGACCTCGTCGCCGCCACCTTGGGCATTCTGAAGGCCGGCGGCGCGTTCCTGCCGCTTGACTCCGAGTACCCCAAGGAACGCCTCGCCTTCATGTGCGCGGACGCCCAACTGGAGCACGTCGTCACGTCGAGTCGTCTGGCTGATCGTCTGCCTGCGATTCCCGGAGCAATCGTCGCCATCGACAACGACGCCGACCAAATCCACGCGGCTCCCGCGGCCTCGTGTAACGCCAACGCCCAGCCCCGCGACCTCGCCTACGTGATATACACGTCGGGATCGACGGGACGGCCCAAAGGCACGTTGCTTGAACATCGTGGCGTCGTCGGTTTCACCGCATGGTTGCAGCGCTTCTTCCAACTCGGGCCGAACGACGCTGTGCTTCAGTTCGGGTCTGTCAGTTTTGACGCGTACGTGTTGGAGGTGTGCTGGGCGCTCGCTTCGGGTGCATCGCTCCACCTCGCCCCGCGCGAGATCCTTGCCGACCCACACGCTCTGGCTGGCTTGATACAGGAACGCGGCATCACGGCGGCGTGCATGCCGCCCACCATGCTTCGCACGCTTGATCCTGACCAGGTTCCTTCGCTCGTCCATCTAGTGTCTGGTGGCGAGGCGTGCGAAGTGCAGTTGGCGAGGGCATGGGCGCCCGGGCGCAGGTTCTACAACGCATACGGTCCAGCAGAGAACACGGTTTGCACCACGATCTACGCGTGTTCGGGCGGCGAGTCCGGCACCGTGCCCATTGGGCGGCCCATGGCCAGTTCCCATGTGTACGTGTTGGACGACCGACAGATGCCCTGTCCCGTCGGCGTGCCGGGCGAACTGTATGTGGCGGGTGTCGGACTGGCCCGCGGTTACCTGAATCGGCCTGAAGTGACCGCCCAACGATTCGTCGCCAATCCGTTTTCGGAGGTCGCGGGTGAACGCATGTACCGGACCGGCGATCGTGTCCGCCTCCGGGAAGACGGTCTCCTCGAGTTCGTGGGCCGCCTCGATTTTCAGGTGAAGATCCGGGGTCAGCGCGTTGAGTTGGAGGAGATCGAGCGCGCTATGGGTGCTCACGCCGGTGTGCGGGCCTGTGCCGTTGGTGTTGACGAGACTCCGGACGGCACAAAGCGCCTTGTCGTCTATGTCGAAGACAGCGAGGATGCCGTCGGGGACCCTGTGCTGCGGTCCCACCTGCGGAAACGCCTGCCTGACTACATGATCCCTTCTCAGTTCGTGCGCCTGGAACACCTGCCGGTCACGGCCAACGGGAAGGTGGATCGAGACAGTCTGCCCGCGCTGCAAGGCTCCGCCGACGCTGACGTTGAAATGGTCCAGCCGCGCACACCGCTTGAGCAGTATCTGGCGGGATTGTGGCGGGAGGTGCTGGGGGTGGATGCGCTATGCGTTCACAGCAACTTCTTCGAAGTGGGCGGCGACTCCATCAAGGCCGCCACGCTGATGAATCGTCTCGGCGACGATTTGGAGGAAACCACCCAGATCGCGGCCTTGTTCGACGCGCCGACCGTGGCTGAACTGGCCGCCTACCTCGAACAGCACTATGGCGGCGCCCTGTACCGACTGTGCCCGGGCGCCGACGCAGGCGTAGGCGCGGGTGGGGGAGAGCGTGTTGGGACCGCACCCAAGGCATCGTGGCGGCCACTGGTGCGCATCCGCGGCGGACATGAGCGGCTCCCCTTCTTCTGCGTGCATCCCGCCGGAGGCCACATCTTCACCTACTTCCATCTCGCCCATCATCTAGGCGCCGGCCATCCCTTCTATGCGCTGCAGGATCCGAGTCTAGGCGGCGAACGGGAACCGCTTGATTCCATCGAGGCCATTGCGTCCGAGTACGTGGACGCCATGATCGACGCGCAGCCCGACGGGCCGTATCGGGTGGGTGGGTGGTCATTCGGCGGATACGTGGCCTACGAGATGGCCCGGCAACTGCACGAACAAGGTCGTGACGTGTCATTGCTAGCCCTGTTCGACACTCCCGTACCGGCTCGGCCCAACGGCCGCGCCTCCCTGTCCGACCGGTTCGCCAAGGCGCGCGAGAACGTCCGTCTTCACATGGCCATGCCCTACTACTCACTCCCCCTGATCAAGGACATTCTGTTCCTGCTCGCTCGCCTGAAGAAGGGGGGGCATGCAAACGGCGCAGGCCCCGTGACACGGGCTACCAGGGCAGTCCTGTCGGCGCTGGTGCGAAAGGCCGAGATGGCCAACGTCGTTGCTGGTAACGCACGTCTTCTGCTCATCCCACAAGCGCCGCTGCTGCGGACCTATTCGCTGCTGAAGTGGCATGGAAAGATTCTCGACCGCTACGAAGTGCAGCCGTACCCAGGTCGCGTCACCTTGTTCCGAGCAGACAAGACCATGTTCCGGATTCAGGACCCCAATGACGAAACCCTGGGATGGGCCGAGATGGCAGGCGGCGGTGTGGACGTGCGGCGCGTTCCCGGTAACCATTTCGTTCTGCTCACCAAGCCCTATGTCGAAGCCTTGGCGTCCGCCTTGCACGGGTGTCTCGAGGCCAGTGGAGAGGAACCGCGCCGCCCCGGCCCCCTGTCCGATGCGGCGCGGATTGTCTCTCGAACGCTCTCGGCCAGGGGCTATGTGCCGGGCG
>JAAEQP010001486.1 GCA_024231375.1 bacterium
CAGAAACGCCCGTCCCTGCACGTGGTCCGGCACCTTCACGCCCGCGATGCTCAGCACCGTGGGGCCGAGGTCGGTCAGCATGACGAGGTCGTCGCAGACACTTCGCGGCCGGAGCTTGCCGGGCCAGCGGACGATCAGGGGCACGTGTATGCCCGAGTCGTACAGCCACCTCTTGCAGCGCGGCAGCCCGCGCCCGTGGTCACTCCAAAAGAAGACGACGGTGTCTTCGTCCAAGCCGTCTTCCTTGAGACGAGCGAGGATGTCGCCAACCTGCTTGTCCATCGTCGTGATCTTGTCGTACATGCGAGCGAGGTTCTTCCGGACGACGGGCGTGTCCGGGTAGTATGGGGGCACGGGAACCTTGGCGGGGTCGTGGGTGAGTTTCTCGCCCTTCTTCGGCCAGTTCCGGGATTCGTGGGTAGTGGCGAGGTTGATCACCGCGAAGAACGGCATGCCTTCCGGCCGACTGCGCCAGTCGCGTCCCTTGTCCCAGGCGGTGAAGGGGTTGGCGAACTGGTAGTCGGTCTTGCTGGCGTTCGTGCAGAAATACCCAGCCGCCCTGAG
>JAAEQP010001487.1 GCA_024231375.1 bacterium
ATGCCCCAGCCAGGGAGGCACAAGTGGCCCTAATCGTAATCACAGCAATCCTGCTGCCGCCCGCGCTTGTTGGATACATCGTAGGCGTTCGCATACCGGTGCAGTATCGAATCGTCGCAGTGCCTTTCTTTGCGTACAAGGGGGTTTCATCCTTGGGTCAGCACGGGTTCTATGTCTTCCTCCTCGCCTTCACCGCCTATCTCTTCGGCCTCCTCCTGTCCGTGCTGCACAAAGTCAAGGACACGGAAAACCCACTTCGGAAACGCGACCATCTCGACTGGGTTCCCCTGTTCGCCCTGCACGTCTACCTCGTGATAAGCCTGTGCACCTCGCCCTTCCCAACAATGTGAACAAGTCCATTCGGTCCATATCATCCATCCAGTCCATCCCCATTCTCTCGCCTCTTGCCCCGCGCCCCGCTGCCCGTGCTATAGTCCCGACTTGTTCAAGGGAGGACACATCAAATGGCGACCACGGACACGAGCGCGAAACTGGCCCTGTTGGGCGGCCCTAAGATCGTAACGGCGGACGGCACGGACAACTGGCTGGCGCTGCCGACGGACGACGCAAAGGCCGCCATCGGCGCGTTGCTTGACGGCGGGACCATCACCATATCGAACGGTACGGGTGTGGTCGGCGAGTTCGAAGCCGCCTTCCGCGAGATGACCCAGACGCGCTACGCCCTTGCCATGAACAACGGCACAGCCACACTCCAGAGCGCGTACTTCGCGGCCGGCGCCGGACCCGGCGCGGAAGTCCTCGTGCCCAGCTACACGTGGCACGCGTCGGTGACGCCCATTTTGCAGTGCGGGGCCACGCCCGTGTTCTGCGATATCGAACCCGACACGCTCGTGTTGGACCCCGAAGACGCCGCGCGCAAGATCACGCCGCGTACCCGCGCCATCTGCGTGGTCCACACCTGGGGCAACGTGGGCGACATGGATCGCATCATGGCCCTTGCGAAAGAGCACAACCTCGTCGTCATCGAAGACGCGTCCCACGCCCATGGGGCAACGTACAAAGGCCGTCCGGTCGGTGGCATCGGCCACATCGGATGCTTCAGCATGCAGGGTGTGAAAGCGGTCAGCGGCGGCGAATCGGGCGTGGCAACGACCAACGATCCCGAGTTGTTCGATCGCATGATTCTACTCGGCCACTTCGGGCGCGGACCGATGGGCGAAGGCGCAAAGACTTTCGACGATCTGGGTGACATGAGTTTGGGTTCGAAGTACCGGCCCCATCCCTTCGCCATCGCGCTTGCCCTGATCCAGCTCAAGCGATTGCCCGAACTCAACCGGCTTCGCACCCGCAACTACGCCATCATGAACGACGCCCTCCAAGGCGCGGAGAACTTGGAGCTGGTAGAGCCGCGTGAAGGCTGCACCCGTGGCGGGTATCTCGAATACAAGTTCAAGGCGACGGCCGAAGCCGCGGCCAGGGTCTCCCTGGACCGCATCGAAGAGGCTCTCGTGGCGGAAGGCGCCCCGTTCCACAAGGACCGGTATTCCAACCTGAACTTCACCTCCGGCCTGCTGCACAAAGCGCCGATCTTCACCACCTTCGACCGACGCACCCTCGGCGGGTGCTACTACGACCCCACCAGCTACACGGGTCCTGTCGAAGCGCCCACGTTGCCCGTGACCGAAGATGTGTGCGGACGCTTGCTCAGCACCACCGCGTTCATCGACGTGAGTGAGGAATACCTGCTCCAGGTGGCGGGCGCCTTACGCAAGGTGCTGTCGCAGTTGGACCAGTTGACGTAAGGGCGGCAGGCAACCGCCCTCAGCCCGGCGGCAGCCGTTTCTTCAGGTTCTTCAGCCGCTCTTTGGTGGCGTCGTCGAGGCGATCTTCGACCGTGTCGCGCGTGTACTGATTGTGGAACCGCGTCAGGTGCTCCCGTTCCTGGTCCAGGCGTTGGTCCACCACGGCGAGGAAGTTGTCCGGCGTCATGACCATCGTTCCCACCCCCCGGCACAGATCCCGGATCCCCCGGTCCCCGCTCACCACGACCATGTTGCGCCGGTCGCGCGACTCGTACGCCGCGCGCTCAATCAAGGCATCCGCGGTCTTGTCGGACGACGAGTAGATCACGTCCAGCCCCGACGCGCCCACGGGGACCACCGGCTCCGCCTGACGTCCCCGGCCGTCGAACACAATCCGTACGCGGTCGCTCGTGGAAGCACAGAACCGCGACACTCGTTCGATGAGGGCATCTCGTGCAGTCTCGAAACTCACGTCCAGAAGTGGACGCAGCTTGGAACAGTGGTAGACGACGTTATAGCCGTCGATGTAGTAGAACTGAGACATTGAATGCAGACCTACTCGACGTAGACCCGAGGCACCCGAGGGCCAATGCCTGTGAGAATGTCGTAGGGTATGGTGCCGGCCTTCTCGGCAAGTTCCGCCACCGTGATGGTCTCGCTGCCGTCGGCCCCGATCAGGGTCGCCGTGTCCCCCACCGTGACACTGGGCAGATGCGTGACATCCACGACGATCTGGTCCATCGATACCCGTCCGCGCACGGGACACCGGGTCCCCCGAATCAGAACGTCCGCGCGGTTGCTCAAGGTGAACCGGTATCCGTCCGCATAGCCGACGGGCACGACGGCCGTGCGCGTACGCTGCTTGGCCGTATACGTGCGCCCGTACCCGATCGACGTGCCGGCGGGCAGATACTTCACCATGATGACCTTGGCTTCCCACCGGAGCACCGGACGCAGGGGCGTGGGCACGGGAGGCGTATCCGTCGGCCACACGCCATAGGTAATGAGCCCCGGCCGCACCATGTCGAAGGCGCACGCCGAGGGATGGTTCACGACAGCCGCGCTGTTGGCCGCGTGCACCATCTCGTACGGGACGCCTTCCTTCTCAAGCTGGCGAAGCACCTGCTTGAAGAGCTTGATCTGATTCGTCGTGAACGGATTGCGCGACTCGTCGGCCACGGCAAGGTGCGTCACGACCGCCTCGATGTCCACATGCGACACGCGCGTGATGTGGAGCAGATCCGCCACGGCCGAGTCGGGGTCGAACCCCTGACGGCCCATGCCCGTGTCGATCTTGCAGTGGATGGGAACGACTTTGTTGGCGCGCCGGGCCAATTCGCCCAGCCGCTCCGCCACGGCCACCTCCGACACCATGACCCGCAGGTTGTGCTCGACCACCAGCGGCAGTCCGTCGTCGTGTGGCGTCAGCAGGAGGAGGATTTCGCCATCCACACCGTTGGCCCGCAGTTCCAGTGCCTCGTCGATGGTCGCCACCGCGAACATGGTCGCGCCGTGATCCACCGCCCGTTGCGCGAGACGCACGGCCCCGTGACCATACGCGTTCGCCTTCACCACAGGCATGGTGGTGCAACCCGCCGGCAGCATCTCTTTCACGAGATCCAGATTGTGCGAATAGGCCCCGAGATCGACAATGGCCCTGGAGGGAGCGCTGGTGGTCATGTCTTCTGCCCCGCAAGGAGAATGCTCCAGTTCACTCGAGCAAACTGAATGCCCGAGTATGCCGTGTACGACGCCACCGCAACGATGCCCCAAAGCGACGCGATCCGCACGATCCTCCCATACAGTGTCACGATATCCTCGCTCAGCCACCGGCCCACGAAGTAGTCGACGATCACCAGGAACAGGAACACGAAAATGTACGTCATCTGAAGAATCGTCTTCAGTTTTCCCCACTTGTTCGCGGCAATCACGGCCCCTTCGCTCACGGCCAGCGTACGCGCGCCCGTCACAAGAAACTCGCGCGCCAGGATTGCCACGATGCACCAGCCGGGCACCTCGAGTTGCTTCAGGTTCATCAGCATGACGAATGCCGCCGCCATCAACACCTTGTCGGCCAAAGGGTCCAGCAGCTTCCCGAAGTTCGTGACCAGACCGCGCGCCCGAGCGATCTTCCCGTCATAGTAGTCGGTCAACGTCGCCACCAGGAATACGAAGTACCCCAGGATGCACGTCACCACGTTCGGGAACGACAGAAGCAGCACGAACACGGGCACCATCAGGATCCGTGCCAGGGTCAGCTTGTTGGGAAGCGTCATTTCGATGCGCGGCTGTGCGTGCGCTTGGCTCACGATTCGGCATTCTTTCGCAACGGTTGAAGGACTCGCCCGTCGGCGCATATCCAGCTGCGCAAAGGGAAGCCCACACTAATCTTGGGGAGTATTCTACCAATCCGGCGGGAGTTAAGGGAAATCGTTTCCCGAACGATCAGTCCGAGGCCAAGTCGCGAACCGGCGGAACGTGCAGCTCACCCGCCTCCACCTGGCCCTGCATCGGCTCTGCGTCGGGCCGTACCACCACCGTATACGTGACCCAACCAAGGGCGATCACGGCGCACACCGCCGCCCAGGCAACCACGTCGGCCACCCAAGCGGGCCGTGCCGCGGGCGCTGCCACCTTCCGCTGCCGACGGAGAAACCGCGAAACAGGCGGATGGAGTGCTGTCTCGTAGGATGCAATCAGGGGTTCGGGCGCCATCTCCAGGATCCCGCAATAGGTCTTGAGGAATCCGGCGACATAGGCCGGGGCGGGCAACGCCGTCACATCGCCCGATTCAAGCGCCTCAACACAACTCACGGGAATATGGGTCTCCTCGCTCACCGCTCTCACGGTGAACCCAAGTTCCTCGCGGCGTTGGCGTAAGACCTCTCCGTTGAACGTGTCGTGACTCATGCCACCTCGCTCCCGGGGGGCGCATCGACAAGGATTTCCCTCGCCTTGCTGCCGATGTGCGGTCCGACAATCCCCCTCATTTCCATCATGTCGATCAACCGCGCTGCTCTAGTATACCCTACTCTCAACCGTCTTTGCACCATGGAAATCGACGCTTGGCCCGTTTCCAGGACCACGCGGATGGCGTCGTTCAGGAGTTCGTCCTCCTGATCCCCCAGATCGTCCACCGATTCGCCCGATTTCCCATACCGCTCGATCTCGTCCCGGTACTGCGGCGGAGCCTGTGTTTTCAGGTAGGCGATCAGCCCGTTCATCTCGTCGTCGCTCACGAACGCGCCCTGGATACGGATGGGTTTGGATCGTCCCGCCGGCAGATACAAGCTGTCGCCCTGGCCGATCAGCCGTTCCGCGCCGATGGCGTCCAGAATGCATCGGCTGTCCACCCGCGACGACACCTGGAACGACATGCGGGCCGGGAAATTCGCTTTGATGACGCCGGTCAATACGTCCACCGACGGCCGCTGCGTCGCGATGATCAGGTGGATGCCCACGGCCCGCGCCAACTGGGCCAACCGCGCGATGGCGTCTTCCACCTCGGACCGCGCCAGCATCATCAGGTCCGCCAACTCGTCGATGATGCACACGATATACGGCAGCTTGCGGATGCTTTCCACCGATTCGGTCTCGCCGTCCTCGGTTTCCGCCATCTCGATTTCGCCGTTGTCCACGCTCTCGTTGTATACGTCGATGTTGCGCACGCGGAGATGCGCAAACAGGCGGTACCGCTCTTCCATCTCCGTGATCAACCAACTCAGCGACGACGCCGCTTTCTTGGGATCGATGACCACCGGTGTGATGAGATGCGGGATGCCTTCGAAGATGGACAACTCAACCATCTTCGGGTCGATCAACAGCAATTGCAGTTCGTCGGGCGTCTTGGTGGCCAGCAGACTCGCCAGCAGCGTCTTCACACACACCGTCTTACCCGATCCCGTCGCGCCCGCCACCAGCAGATGCGGCATCGTC
>JAAEQP010001488.1 GCA_024231375.1 bacterium
GTCGAGGGATCTCTTGCCCCAGCAACTGCTCTGGAGCGCGGGCCTCGGCGTCTACACGCACACATCATTGCTGTCGCCTCACAAGCTTCTTGTTCAGAAAACATAGGGGGATAGTGAATCGCTTGTCAATCCGTTTGTCTTGCTTTTCTATTCCGTCCATCCTATCCTCGCACGCGTCCGCAACGCGGGAATCCTGTGAGCGGCAGTCATGGGGGAGGGGCGACATGAAGTACGAACTGCAGATCACGTATGACGACTACAAATCGGCAATGCGGTGTCACGTGGCGCCAAGGCGGGTATTCAAGTTTCTTCTGTATGCGCTACTGGCTGCGATGCTGGCTCCATACGCCCTTGGCTGCCTCTTGGCATTCAGCGCGTTTCTCACTGGAGATGGTCGGGTATTTCACGCTCTTGCCTTCGGGGCTGTGTCTTGGGCTCTGTTGTTTGGGTATATGGCTCTGTTGTTTGGCGTCCTGCGTCCCTATAGGTGGAGGAAGAACTACAGGCAACAGAAGCTGTTTAGGAAACCGATCCAGTACGAGTTCACGGAAGCGAAGTTCCTCACCTCCGGAGACTATGGCAATACAGCAATACCATGGCATGAGTTCCACAAATGGGAAGAGGGGAAGCACGTATTCCTCGTCTATGTCTCCGATGTGCTCCTCACCATCATCCCCAAGAGGATATTCGCGAGTCAGGAGGAACAGGAGCAACTCCGGAGCTACCTGACAAACGGAATTGGCAAGCCCGTACTGTAGACCTTCCTTCAAGACGAGCGGCCCATTCACACGGGCAGTGCCCGCGGAATCGCCACCCGCTGCCTTGACTTCCAGGACCGCAAGGCGGCGTCCACAACGCGCATGGAGACGATAGCGCTGGATGCGGGACTTTCGGGTTGCCGCCGTCCGTCTACGGCGTCGAGGAAGGCCTGATGTTCGGCCACGAACAACTGGTCGCGCTCGACCGCGATGGTCTCGCAGGTCTCGGCTTCTTGTTCACGCCGCCCGATGCGGAGCCGGTTGGTCTCCATGTCCAGGATGGCCCATGCCTTGTCGCCGACGATTTCGTACTCGTGCCGCTGGGGCATTTGGATGTAGTTGAAGTGGATGGTACTCAGCAGCGGGGCGTCGTAGTCGAGGGTCATGTCCGCCACGTTGGGGTTTGAGCGCAAGGGCAAGTCGCCGCCGAACACCGCGGTCATGTAGACGCCGGCCGGCGCCACGCCCATGAGCCAGTGGAAGATATCGGGCTGATGGACGTAGTCGAAAAGGAGCGCGCCTTCCAGGTCCGCCTGATGACGCGACCGCGAACAGACCAGGGTGATGTAGGTTCCTATCCGGCAATGCGCGTGCAGCACGGCGCCCAACTCGCCGGAGGCGATCACCTCTTTGAGGCGGTGCAGGCCGGGGTGAAAGTGCATCGTGAACCCAAAATCGAGAACGGTCCGAGCGTTGGCGGCGGCTTCGGCCATGCGTTCGGCGTCGGCCAGGCTGTCGCTCATGGGCTTCTCGCACAGCACGTGCACCCCGGCACTGAGCGCGGCAATGGTCTGATCGGCATGGAGCGAGTGGGGCGTGGCGACGACGACCATGTTGGGTTGCGTGGCCAGCATCTCTTCGAAATCGCGGCAGATCTTCGGGTTGCCGGTTACCGCGGCCGCGGCGGTCAGAGCATCGGCGTTGGTGTCGCACAGTTCCACGCAGAGGTCCGGGCGTTCGGCCAGGAGCCGCGCGTGCCGTTGGCCGATGGACCCGCACCCGGATACGACGATACGCCTCACTGCCATGCGCTGAACCCTCCATCCACGACCAGGGTGTGGCCGGTGATGTAGTCGGACGCGGGCGATGCCAGAAACAGGGCTGCCCCTTTCAAGTCAACGCCATCGCGCCCCATGCGCCCGAGCGGCGTGCGGTCGGCGTAGTCGTTGACGAAGTCGGGCGCCATTTCGCGAGGGCCGAACCCGCCGGGCGCGATCGCATTGACATGAACCCCCTTGGGCGAAAGCAAGGCGGCCAGATCGCGCGTCATGCCGAGGACGCCTGCCTTTGCCGCGGCGTAGTCGACGGGTTGACCGGACATGGCGTTGCGCTGGTACATCCGACGATCACGCCCCACGAGAGCGGCGACCGAGGACACGTTGATGATCTTGCCGGACCCTTGATCGGCCATGCGCGATCCGACGGCTTTGCAGCAGAACAGCGACCCGGTCAGGTTGACGGCGATGAGGTTTTCGATGTCTTCGGGCGTGCGGTCGAAGAGAGGTCCCGGGCTGCCCGGGGGCGTTCCGCCAGCGTTGTTTACCAGCACGTCGACGCGTCCCTTCCACCGGAACGCGTCCTCTGTCACTGCCTCGACCTGGGCGTAATCGCGCACGTCGAGCTGCGCCGACAAGGTCTCGCGACCGTACTGATCCTTCAGCCGACCGGCCGCCTCCGCCGCATGCGCTGCTGTACGCGAGGTAATGACGACGTCGCAGCCCGCTTCGGCGAGCACCTCCGCCATGTCGTATCCCAGGTGACGCGCACCGCCGATGACGATCGCCACTCTTCCGTCGAGTCGAAACAGATCCATGAGCTTGCCCCCATCGTTCGACAGTCACCCGGACGAATGCATTGGCAGTAGTACCGTGGGTTTTACGTTCAGCCTGGCGACTCGCTGCACCTTAGCAGGGGCCTCGAATCCGGTCAAGGCCACTGCGCGGAAATGCCTTGCAACTCGCCGGGTCATCGCGTAGAGTCCCTTGGGGAGAAACACGTTGGTCGAACAGATGGCCGATGCGGTACGCGGGGCTTTGCAGTTGACGATTCCGTACTTGCTCATCGGCACTCGAACATGGGAGGACTGTTGAGATGAAGCCAAGGCCTGTCGGTAGTGCATTGTTCCTTTCGCTGGCTGACATGGTTCTGGCCGGCTGCGCCACCGGTGGTGGGGAAGCCAAGAGTGCCGAACCGGCCCAACCCGTCCCGGCGGACAGTGCGTTCGCCAAAGTGAACCTGGGCATGGGCGACACGCAGGCCACGGATATCCTTGGGCAACCCAATGACCGGCGCGTGTTCACTACCGGCAAGAGTTGGATTCCCTTTTACTACGGCTCGGACACCGTGAACACCATGTATTACTACAAAGGCGAAGGGCGCATCGTGTTCAACGGCAAACGCCGGCTCAACAAGATCGTCTACGATCCCACCGAAGACGGGTACAAATAGGCTGGGTCTGCCCAGCGCAACTGGTACATAGTCACGGGCGCAGGTCCCCTTGGGGGATCTGCGCTCTCTTTTTGCCGCCGCGAACGCGAAAGGCGTATACTACCGTCTTTCCAGCGAAGTTGAGTTCCATCCGCAAGGAGTGACGTGTCATGAGAAGCGATGTTGTGAAGAAGGGTTTTGAACGCGCGCCGCACCGGTCGCTCCTCTGGGCGACGGGTCAGATCAAGTCGAAGGAAGACTTCGACAAGCCGATCATCGCGGTGTGCAATAGTTTCGACCAGATTATCCCCGGCCATGTCCATCTGGACGAGTTGGGCCGGTTGGCGCGGGAAGCCATTCGCGAAGCGGGCGGCATTCCGTTCGAATTCAACACCATCGGCGTGTGCGACGGGGTGGCCATGGGCCACGGCGGCATGAACTATAGCCTGCCGTCGCGCGAACTGATCGCCGACTGTGTCGAGTCCATGGTGAAAGCCCACATGTTCGACGGCATGGTGTGCATCCCCAACTGCGACAAGATCGTGCCGGGCATGCTGATGGCGTCGGTCCGCTGTAACCTGCCGACCCTCTTCGTGTCGGGCGGACCCATGGCAGCCGGCAAGACGAGCGATGGCAAGACGGTGGACCTGATCACCGTATTCGAAGGCGTGGGCGCATACAAGAAGGGCGAACTTACCGACGACGAACTCGCCGATCTTGAGCGGACGGCGTGCCCCGGATGCGGATCGTGTTCGGGCATGTTCACAGCGAATTCGATGAACTGCCTGTGCGAAGTGCTGGGTATGGCGCTTCCGGGCAACGGCACGATCCTGGCCATCACCGAAGAGCGCCGTGAACTGGTGCGGCAGGCCGGGCGCCAGATCATGAAGCTGGTGGAGGCGGACCTGAAACCGCTCGACATTGTGACGCCGCAAGCCATCGATAACGCGTTGGCGTTGGACATGGCCATGGGCGGATCGACGAATACCGTGCTCCACACCCTGGCCGTGGCGAACGAAGCCGGTATCGAGTATCCGCTGGAGCGCATCAACGAAGTTTCGGCCAAGGTGCCCAACATCTGCAAGGTGTCGCCGTCCTACCATTGGCACATGGAAGATGTGGACGCGGCGGGCGGTATCAGCGCGATTCTGGGCGAGCTTGCCAAGAAGGAAGGCGCCCTCCATCTCGACTGCAAGACCGT
This sequence comes from bacterium, assembly GCA_024231375.1. Next base: position 4,387 of record JAAEQP010001488.1, read on the forward strand.
GACGCTGAAGACGCTCGGCGAGAACATCGAGGGCGTGGCATCCACCAATCTCGATGTCATCAAGACCGTCGCCGAACCCTACAGCCCCACGGGTGGCCTTGCCATTCTCTTCGGCAACCTGGCGCCGGACGGCGCGGTGATTAAGGAAGCCGGTGTGGACAAGGAAATCCTGACGCACACGGGTCCCGCGGTCATTTTTGAGAGTGAAGACGACGCCATGCGCGGCATCCTTGACGGGAAGATCAAAGAAGGCGACGTGATCGTCATTCGGTACGAAGGCCCGAAGGGCGGTCCCGGCATGAAAGAAATGCTGTCGCCCACATCGGCCATCATGGGTATGGGCTTGGGATCGAAGGTGAGTCTGATTACGGACGGACGGTTCTCGGGCGGTACGCGCGGCGCGTGCATCGGGCATGTGAGTCCCGAGGCGGCCGACGGCGGTCCCATCGGTCTGATTCGCGAAGGCGACACCATCGAGATCGACATCCCGGGCCGTACGCTGAACGTCAAGTTGACCGATGCGGAACTGGAAGAGCGGCGCAAGGACCTGCCGCCGCCGCCGGACCGGAACCTGGCGGGTTGGTTGAAGCGCTACCAGCGCGTGGTGACCAGCGCCAACACGGGCGGAGTCGTCAAATAAGTGAGTGACCGGACGGACCAGGGGCGGCCTTACGTGGTCGCGGTGGTGCTGACGTGGAACGACATAGAGATGTCGGCCACATGCATCCGGTCCGTCCTCGACAATACCTACGATTCAACGGGGGTCGTCTTGGTCGACAACGGCTCGGCGACCCCCGGGTGTCCCATCCTCAAAGAGCGATTCCCTGAGATCGTTCCCGTGCAACTCGACAAGAACTACGGATTCACGGGCGGCTGCAATCGGGGCATCGAGAAAGCACTGGAACTTGGCGCGGACTACGTGTTTCTCCTGAACAACGATACTGTCGTTCACGAGGACGCCATCGCCGCACTCGTGGAGGCGATGGAAGCGCGTCCGGATGCCGGGTTCGCGACCGCACTCCTGTTCTACCCGGGAGACGAGCGGCGCATTCAGTTCTGGCAAGGATTCATGCAGCGCGATGTGGGCCGCCACTACCATCCCGACGACGGGAAGGTGTTTGACGAGCGGTTCCGCGAGACGGTGGAGACGGAATTCGCGCCCGCCTGCGCGGTGCTGTTTCGTGCGGAAGCGCTGCGGCAGGTGGGGTTGTTCGACGAGTCGCTGTTCACCAATTGGGAAGACTACGACCTCTGCCTTCGGTTCGCCGATGCGGGGTGGAAGATTCTGACGGTGGGCAAGGCCGAGGTCATCCACGCCCACGGGCAGACCACCGGTCGTATCTCGCCGTTCATCACGTACTTCTTCACACGAAACCGCCTGATATGCCTGTTCCGTCACGGCCGGTTGCCGAAGATTCTGCGGAACAGCGTGTTCATTCTACGCACGTTCTACTGGCAGATGCGCGAATATGGATGGACGAACTGGCCCGCCCACGGCGCGCTGCTCAAAGGGATCCTGGCGTTCGTGTTCGGCGTCCGGGGCAAGGGCGGCGTACCCGCGAGCCGGAAGGACCGGGCCTAGGCCTACCTCCTACTCCTCCGCATCCCCATCCCCAACCATAGCGGCCCCGAGTGTGGCCAGCGGCCCGGTGACGGCCTGGAACGCGGCGCGGGCTTCGGGCGACTGATCGACCTGGCCGGCCAGTTGGGGCGCTGCCAAATAATAGGCGGCGATCAACTGTTTGCCGATAGCGGAATTGATGAGGCCGTTGTCGCGCAACGCGCGGAGGTTGTGCAGCACCTCGGGATGGGCCTCAAAGGCCTTCGAGGCGGCGCAGCCCGTGCCGCCGGTCGCGCCGTCGGGGGGCGGCGGGTTGGTGCCGGTCAACCATCCACTTGCCTGCCCGTAGAAACGGCGGAACGACGAATACCAGTCCACATTGCCGACGGTGGTGATGCAGGAATGCTGCGGACCGTTGCTCAACGTGCCGATGACACGGTAGCCTTCCGTCTCCAGCAACAGTGGGTTGCCGGACGATCCATTCTCGGTCACGCCCGAATACCAATGCACCTTCGTCTGATCATAGAACCTGCCTGCCGCCTGATTCAGTCCTTCCACGGTGCCGTAGGAAATGCGCAAGTAGGCGCCTTCGGGATGGTGGATGGCCACCACGGCGCCGTTGATGGAGGGCGTCGATGTGGTCCAGCCCAGGTAGGTGCGGCCGTAGACCCCGGTGGGTACCGATTCCAACCGCAGCAGGGACGCGTCGTACCGGCTGCTGGTGGTGAGGGTGACCTCGGCCGAACACCGGGGAAGGCTCCCAAGTGGCGGTGGCGCGCTGCCGGTACATGTCGGGGTTCGGAAATCCCAAATCACGTCCACCTGGTCGGCATCGACCACGTCCGGCACACAATGCCACGACGTGAGGAAGTAGGGCTCAAAGGCCGGCGTGTCGCTGTTGTTGAGGAGCGACCCCGTGCATAGGGTCGAGTCGTAGCCGCCGTTCGGCACGACCATGAGCCCCACGCCTGTGGATGCGCTCAACAAGGTGGCGTCAGTTTCGCAGGCCAGGTTGTTGTTGCAGAAGAGTTCCTTGGCCACTGCCGTCAGGTCCTCGTAGAAATGTGAGATCGCCGCCAGCCCCACCTGAGGCACCGTCCCCCCGGTGGTGCGGGCCAAGAGCACGGCCGTATCGCCGAAGGTTGTCGGGAGCCAGCATCCGTCGGCGGCATGGTCGCCAGCCGTATACGGACCATGAGCGCGTGGCACGGTGGGGTCGATGACCCAGGCTTCTTCATCCGGTTGCAGGGCGGACAGGTCGACCACGAGACGCATGGCCAGAGCATCCGCGGAGACAACCGCCGCCTCGTAGCATGCGTACGCGCCGTCCATGAATCCGTCCGCGAACAGGTCTTCAGGCGCCACATCGGCGGCGTATCCGGCCGCGACCCGGTACCCTTTGGTATCGTCGGCGGTGGATTTCAGAAATCCGTTCTGTCCCGCGAAATGGTCAAAGGCGTGCAACGACCCGATCTGTTCCAGGTAGCCGGACACAGTCGCCTGCGGGATGGCGTGGATGGCCAAGTCGGTCGCGGCCTTGTCCGGCAGAGGCGGAACGTAGGCGTGGGGAGCGGATTGGGCTCCGGCCGAGAGGGTGATCGTCAGGATACTACTGAACGCGACGAGATATACCTTCATGCCAACGTCTTCTCCACCGAGCGGCGTCTTCATTGATGAGGCCCCGGGCAGTCGGAGACTCTTGGGTCCATTATACACGGGAAGCGGACGGGGAGGTGGAAGGGGAGAAACGAAGAGAAGGAGATGTGGGGATTGATGGAGATTAGGAGATAGGTTGTAGCGCAGACGTCTCGCCTGCATCTTCACTGGGCTCACACAAGAATGCAGGCGAGACGCCTGCGCTACGAATGGCTGTTTCCATCTCCCTATCTCCATCAATCCCCACATCCCCTTCTCCTGCTCCTCCCCACCGCTTGACGCTTCGGCGCGCCGCGGGTAGGCTTGGCGCGTAGGAGGAGGCCTCTTCATGAAGCGCAGTTGGCGAACGGAAGCGCGCGCGTTTGTGCAGACAAGTCTGGAATCGGCGCTGGCGCGGTGGCTGGGCCGAACGGGACGGCTGTGCGACCACGATGTCGTGTTGGATGCGGACGGCATGCTTCAACCGTGGACCGAACTGGATCGCATCCTGCGCGATAGCGTGGATTTCATTGTTCATTGTCCGACCCATCCGACGCGGTTCGGCGATGACCCGTGGTACTTGCTCACGTCCAAACTGAACAAGGACGGCTCGTTCAGGCTCAACCAGAACAACCAGGGCAGCAACGCCTACTACGCGGTGGAGACGGCTGCCCGGTACTACGCCTACTCCGGCGACCCGACCGCACTCGCCCCCGCGCGGCGGTTGCTGGACCGGGTCCGCATGTTCCATACACCATCCGACTGGGCCTGGCCGGGCGTACCGCGCACCCAGGACGACAGGCCAGGCGATGGCGCCTACGAGGACGAGTGGTCGGGCGTGGACAAGATCGCCATGGTGGGAGCGGCCTACGTCCGGTTTCACAGACTGACCGGCGAGCAGGATTGGCTGGACAAGGCCGTGCGCATCGCCGACGTACTAGCCGCGCGCGTCGAACCCGGCGATGCCGACTGCTCCCCCCTGCCCTTCCGCGTGAATCTGCGCACGGGCGAGGTTCTGGACCCCTACACGGCGCACATGGTCGCGCCCGTGATACTGTTCGACGCGCTGATGGAATTGGGTGCGGGCGGTACGGGTACCTACAGTGTGGCCCGCGATAGGATCTGGGAGTGGATTCTGGCCTACCCCATGACCAACGGCCGGTGGTCGGGCTACTACGAAGACGTGGCCACCCGGCCGGGCAACCTGAACCAGCAGATTCCCCTGGAGACGGCGCGGTACATGATGCAGCGCCCGGGGGCGTGTCCCGAATTCAAGCGGCACGTGCCGGCGCTGATCGAGTGGGTGCGCGCGCGGTTTGGCAAGACCCGGCGCTACGGCGCAACCAGCATCCGCGAACAGGACTGCTGCTACCACGAGATGGGTAGTCACACTGCCCGCTATGCCTCGGTGGTGGCGCGGTGGCACGGGATATCGGGCGACGACCGCGACCGGCGCGAGGCGCTGGGCTCGGCCGCGCTGGCCACGTACTCGGCACTCGGAAGGCACTTGGTGAATGGACGCGCCGTGAACTACTGCGGCGTCGGTTCGGTCAACCCTTGGTTCTCGGACTCCTACTTCGACTACCTGCCCCATCTGATGGATACGGTGGCGGAGTTGCCGGAGTTGGCCCCGAGTGACAGCGACCACATCCTCGGTTCGACAGGAACGGTCACCCGCGTGCAATACGCGCCGGGACGCGTCGAGTACGAGACGTTTGAGCCGGACGGGGAGGAGACGCTGCGACTGACGTTTCGTCCTCGCGTGTACGTGGGCGATGAGGTGATGAACCCCACCCATTGGAACTTTGGCACGTCTCGTCACGCGTCCAACGTGTTGCGGATACAACGGTCGGGCGTGAGCCGGGTGCGGGTTGTGGCTGAGGATTAGGGTCCGGTTGCGTTCTCCAAGCCGGTGGTATACGGTTTCTCCATCGAAGCGTGGGGTGGCATCGAAAACAAGGAGGCAAGCGTGTCGATAAAGCGAGGCGACTACATCCATTGGGACGACTATTTCATGGGGATCGCGGTGTTGTCGTCCCATCGAAGCAAGGATCCGAATTCGCAGGTGGGCGCGTGTATTGTGAACCCGGCCAACAAGATCGTGGGCATCGGGTACAACGGATTCCCTATCGGGTGCGGCGACGATGACCTGCCGTGGGAGCGCGAGGGGTCTACCCTCGACACCAAGTACCCCTACGTATGCCACGCGGAAATGAACGCCATCATGAACAAGAAC
>JAAEQP010001489.1 GCA_024231375.1 bacterium
AACCGCCAAACCCTCACGCCATCATTGCCAACCGACACCACGGACTTCCCGTCACGAGAAAAACACGCATCCGCATCATCCGACACCGCGCCGTCATGGTACCCTTGTATTGGCACCAGCGCATCTGTTTGCGTGTCAAGGAAACGAATACGCCCGTCCCCCGAAGCGAACGCGAGGTACCGATCCACCGACTGGTCGGGAGCGGCAATGCCGCGTACACCACAAACGGCCGCACCTTCCAGGAGTGCAGTGTCGTTCTTCTCAAGGTCCCACTGCAAAACGTGTTCTGCTCCACAGTAGAGCCGGGCACCATCCTCCGAAAAGAGAACCGCACGGTGATGCACGCCCGCAGTGAGATCCGATTCGTGTAACAAGCGTCCGTCCTCGGTGCTCCATATCCGCGTCCTTCCGTTCATCCGTCCGGAAAGGTCTACGCATCCAGCGATGGTGCCGGCGGCGAGCTTCGTCGCATCTTTGGAGAACGCCAGGTCTGCTACGCCTTCACACTCGATCGTCCACGAAGAACGCTCCTCATACGATGCCGTACTCCAGAGCCTGACAAGGGATGAAGCCGGCGTTTCGCCGCCGGGTGCGTCCATCTTGACGACGCAGCCCGCCGCGAGCCGCTGACCATCATCTGAAACCGCCAGGCACGAAACTCTCCCGCCAGAAACTCCCAACGTTTCCACTGGTTCCTCACCGATGGCACCGTCGTCTTCCGAAAACGGAAGGACACGCACATTGCCATCCGTGCCGCCTACGTACACCACGCTTGGGGAAGCGGATGAGAATTCCAGGCATCTGGCATGAACCCGATCCTCATCGACGACGTGCGAGACCGTTCCACTCTTCGCATCGTAGACGATCAGCCGCCCGTCCTTTCCGACCGCCGCCAGCCACTTGCCGCCTGGGGAGTACGCAACGTCAACCTGGCGGCCAACGTCCGCGTTGCCCCAAAGAAACGGGTACCGGCTGTAAAGTTCCACCAGCGCAAGACGCGTCCTCGGTACGTCCCGCTTGAGGAATTCGCGCCACAGAATCCTGGAGGCATTGATGGGGTCGTCCTGGTGTATGCGCGATCGCCCGAGGAGGATAGCGGCCTTGTGCCGAGACGACTCGGCGGATCGCCACAACACCGATACGACGATCCCAAATGTGACCAGCCCGATGAACGCCGCCG
>JAAEQP010001490.1 GCA_024231375.1 bacterium
GACTGACCCCAGCGAGCGTAGCGAGACGGGTCTGTCCCTAGCTTCTTTCGCGGCAATCGCGCCAGGGCCGAGACCCTTTTCAACAGATCCTCTGCCCCTCTCTTTCGCGTTCACCAGTCTGGTGACTTCGTTCAAGAAAACGATTGCCCCATCAACCACAGCGGGCATGCGCTGTTGCCTCCTGCTATCCGGCGATTGGGGACCGCTGAAGATCTTCACGAAACGGCCCGCTACAGTGTATAGTTGGTTTCAGAGCGAGGATCCCGGTACGCAGGGTCGCTGAGTCGGTGGACGCAGCAGGGAGAGTGTGACATGGAGTTCGAGGTCGAAAGGCATGGCAACGTGGCCGTGGTGCGAGTCCCCGGCGATCATCTTGATGCAAGCAACGCTCCCGATTTCAAGGAGAAGACAGCGGCCATCGTCGACGCCAATCCAAAACTGGTGTTCGACCTGAGCGCGTTGGGGTTCGTCGACAGTTCGGGCCTGGGCGCTATCCTGTCCTGCCTGCGGCACACCAACAAAGCGGGCGGCGATCTCAAGCTTTGCGGCATCACCCAGCCCGTGCGCGCACTGTTCGAGTTGGTGCGCATGCACCGTGTGTTCGACATCTTCGACACCGCGGACGAAGCCGTGCGCGCGTACGAAGACTGACCGCCTCTGGATGGACTCGGGATGCCACAAGAGAACAAACCGGACGAACGGATTTCGCTTCTTCTTGCACGCCTCCCCTCAACCAACGGCTCTGCCCCGCTCTCCGGCTGGTTGAAGGACCTTTCCAGAGTCGCCACCGGCTGGGGGTGCCTCCTTCAGACCGTTGACCGACTGGGCCCCGACGGGCTGCCATCGCCCCAATGCGTGCTCATGCGCTCGCCCGTCAGCCAGAAACCCATCGATGAATGGACGCTGCACGACTGGCAACGGCATCCTGCGGTGCATCTGTTCGCCTGCGTACCGCGGGACGAGAGAACGCGTTCGCCAAGGATATGGCGATGGCTGAGCCTAATGCGCCGTGGCACCGGGAAACGCCGGGCAACGACCATCGCCGTCTGCACCAGCCGCTTCGTGAAGCGGCAGCTAATGGCAAGCGGCTACACCGCCGAACGCGTTCGCATCATCCCTCCCGGCATTGCACTTGAGGATTCTCCCTCTGAGCCGCGGCCTCACGCCTTCGCTGCCCCCATGCGCGTCCTCGTCGCCGGGAGTCAGCCAACGGAGTTGGGCGTGGCGATCGAGGCGGCGGCCCTCATCGTGGAAGCGAAGGGCTCAGGTTCGCTCTCCGTGACCCTGGCGACACCGTCGCTTCCGCGCGAGGTAGAAGTACCTTCAGATCTCGCGGGACTGGTGGCGCGCTCGGCGCCGGCTAAGTCGGCATCGGATCGGCGCGACTGCTACGCCGATCATGACCTCCTGGTCGCATTGGACGACGGATGCGGATTGAACGCTCTCACGGTACTGGAATCCATGGCGGCGGGTTTGCCCGTGCTGTGCGCATCGTCGTGCGCCGGTGCGGATCTGGTCCAGGACGGCGTCACGGGACATCTGTTCGACGCCTCCCGGCCCAAACAGTTTGCCAACCGAATCTCGCGGTTGGCAAACGACCCTGTCAGGACCGCGCGGATGGCGCGGGATGCCCGGAAACGCGTGGAGGAGTGCTTCACTCTGGATCGATTGGCTCGCGACCTTCTGGATCTCCTGCCGTGCTCTGAACAGGTCCATTCGCCGCGGCGGACTCAGCAGTAGCCGCGTCCAGCTCGGCCTGCGCCAGCTCCGCGAGGTCGTCCAGCCCGAGCAGGAACGCGCGTCCACCCGGACAGAGCGATTCGGGGTCGTATTGCGCCCAGTCCGGCGGCGTGAAACCGGTCCCGTACACCTCGCGCAGCTTCGCCTCGATCTCGTCTTTGAGCGCCAACAGGTCAGCGGTCTGGGCCTGATTCCAGCCGATTCGGGTTCCTTGGACCAAATACCGCCACACGTGGTTGTGGGCGTCGTAGAGTTGGCCGATCCGGTAGAGGCCGCGCGCTTCCTCGATCATGTGACCGCGAATCGCGACCATGGCGCTTGGGTTCTCGTGGGCCAAGTCCTTGCCGGACTCGCCTCCCAACAGACTAATGGCGTTGGCGCCGGTGAGGCGGGCGTTTTCGACATACCAGTTGCGGACCGTTCGGATCTCGTCAAGTTCTCGATCCACCAGGGCGCGCTGCGCACCATCATCCGGGCTGAGAGCGTCGCGCTGTTTCTCCAACTCCAGAATCTGATCGTCAAATACACGCGCCCCCTGGTTGAGGGCGTCGACGAACGCCATCATCCGGTCCAGCATCACCTGCCTTCGAACCTCCTGCCGCTGCTGCGCGATTCCTTGCGCTTTGCGTTGCTCTTCGAGACGAATTCGGACCGCGGCCCAGCGATGGTATCCCGCGGCGCCGAACAGGGACGTCACGAACACGGCCGTGCATACCGCTGTGGACAAGGCGGGATGCCGCCCCATCCAGTTCATGAGGTGCTCGCGCAGTCTGGGCCGGTACGCGGAGGTGGGCATGTAGTTGCGATACAGCCGGGTGTCGTCCGCAAGCTCGCGAGCGGAGGGGTACCGCTCTTCGGGGTCCTTTCTCAGGGCCTTGAACGCGATGGCCGCCAACACGCGGTCCACGTGCCGGTTCGTCTTGCGCGGATGCGCTGGTTCGCGTTCCTGTATCTGCCGCAGCACTTCGGTGCGCGTCTTCCCCCGGAACGGGAAGGTCCCCGTAAGGATCTCATAGAGCATGATACCGAGAGAAAACACATCGGACCGCAAGTCCACGTCGTCCGGATTCCCACCAGCCTGCTCGGGCGACATGTAGGCGGGCGTCCCCTTCATTTCGCCCACCTGGGTCGTCGTCTGGTCGAGACCAACCGCGTCGGCGCTCATCCGCTTCGCCAATCCCCAGTCCAGCACCAGCACGATGCCGTAGTCGTCCACCATCACGTTTTCGGGCTTCAGATCACGGTGGACGATGCCTCTGGCGTGGGCATAGGCGACCGTTTGGCAGACCTTGTCGAACACTCCCAGCAGACGCGCCGTCTCTTCGTGGCGACGGAAGTCCTCGGGGTTCAACTCCCGGAGAATCTCGCGGAACGTCCGCCCGCGCACCTTCTTCATGGCATAGAACGCGCCGTATCCCGGCAAGTCGCCGGTTTCGATCACCGGGATGACGCCAGGATGGTCCATCTGGCTCAGAATGGCGGCCTCGTTGAAAAAGCGGGCCCGGATGTCGGGCTCGGCGGCCAACTCCGGCTTGAGCACCTTGATCGCCACGGAACGGTTCAGGAGCGTGTCGGACGCATCGTACACCACGGCCATGCCGCCCCGGCCAATGACGCTGCCGATGCGGTATCGGCTGGTGGCGTCTGCGGAACTCGGGCTCTCTTGCGCCACCTTTCGCCTCGTGCCCGAAGAGGGCGTCTGCTCCGTGTCCAGGTTGCCCAAGTCATCCAGGTGGCCGTCGTCAACATCACCTGCCTTGGGAGTGTGCTCTGTGTTCCTGTCGTCCATCGTCAGACCCAAATCCTGGTTTGCCTGTTGATGCAAGAACACAATAGCGCGTCACCACAGCCAAAGTGAAGTGCGGACGTGTTGCGGCCGCTGATATACTGGCCCGCACGTTACAGGGCGACCCAGCAGGAACATGAGGAGGAGAGGGATGTCAGAAGGAACTATTCCGGACGTGCAGCCGCGACCCGACCTGACCTTGCTGGGCCGGGGGGCGCCCGCACCCACCGGACGCAATGTGCGAGATGTCGCAGCCCTACGCGCCACGCTGTACCGGCTCATGGGGCAGCTTCCGGACCGGCACAGGCTGATTTCGGTGGAACACGTGGCCGAAGATGAACGCAACGGCTACATCCTCGAAACACTCGCGTTGGACCTGAACGGTTTCGAACCGGTTCCGGCGTACTTCGTGCGTCCCAAGAACCCCGACAGCCCCTCGCCGGTCGTTCTGTACAACCATGCCCATGGTGGGCGCTACGACATCGGCAAGGAAGAGCTTCTGTCAGGCCGGGGCGCCCTTCAGGACCCGCCCTACGCCGACGTGCTGACTGAACTGGGCTGGTGCGCCCTGTGCATCGACACATGGGCCTTCGGCAAACGCGCCCACACGTCGGAACAGGACCTCTTCAAAGCCATGCTGTGGCAAGGCCGCGTCATGTGGGGCATGATGGTCTACGACAGCCTCCGCGCGCTGGATTACCTGGAGACGCGTTCCGAGATCGACCCGAAGCGGATTGCGACCTTGGGTATCTCCATGGGCAGCACCATGGCGTGGTGGGTGGCCGCATTGGACGAACGGGTGAAGGTGACGGTCGACATCTGTTGCCAGACGGACTTCCAC
>JAAEQP010001491.1 GCA_024231375.1 bacterium
CCGTCTTAGAAAATCGCGTCGTGAAATCGCCATGGTGGCCTCCCTTTGTCCCGGTTCGAGTTCCTCTGAAGGTACACCCTTCAGGGAGGGTCGCGCAAGACAGGCAGGGCACAGGAAATCGGGGACTGTACCAAGCGAAGCCGCCAAAGGCGGCGAGACGGGACTGTCCCCCATTTCCGTTGAATGCGGCCACGGCTACCCAGTCGCTCACTCGTACGACCCAAGTTCCTTGGCAAGACCCACGATATGCCTGAAGTTCTCCAGGCTCACACTCGAAGGCACGGAGTGGTCGGAGGAGAAGATGTAGCCGCCGTTCTCCTTCAGCGCGGGCACGACGCGTTTCATCTCAGCGGTGATGGCGTCGACGTCGTCCCACAGCACCGCGTTGATGCCGCCGTGGAGCACGAGGTCCTTGCCGTAAGTCTCTTTGAGGGCGACGGGGTCCATTCCGGCTTTGACTTCGAGTGGGTTGAGGGCGTCAATACCGATTTCGATGAACTCGGGAATGAAAGGGTTCACGTCGCCGCAGGAATGAAGGTGGACGCGCGCGCCTTTCGCATGCGCCCAATCAGCCGCGCGTTTTTGGACCGGTTTGAGAAGGGCGCGGTAGGTGTCGAGCGAGAAGAACTGGGAATGCTTGTAGCCCATGTCGTCGGGCCACATGACGCAGTCAAAATGATAGCCCTCGTCCCATACCTTGTCGAGCAGGGCCAGGCTCACGTCGAGATAGTGGTTAAACATGTCGGCGCACCATTCGGGTTCGGTGATCATCGCCATGAGGAGCCGCTCCGTGCCGACCGTCCACGAATGGGTAACGTCAAACCCAAACCACAGCCCGGCCACGATCCAATCGCCCCGCTCACGCCATTGGGGATAGTGCTTCCTGAGGTGGTCCCAATCCACACGGTCGCGGCTAGGCGTCATGCGGGCCTTCGCGGCTTCCCACGAGGGCCGATCAACGATGGTGAAATCCAGGAACTCCGGCGTGGACGCGGCGTGCTTCCACGACTTCAGCGTCGCCCCCCATTCCGTAAAGGTAATGGCGTACTCGTCCGTCTCTTCGAGCGTCTTGGCCTCGAAACGAGGACTGTTGTTCACACCAATGTGGGGCACGTGATCGAGGCCGAAGAAGTCGACGTAGCTCACATCCTTGGGCATGCCTTCCCGCTGCCAACGCTCGATGGTGGCGTCCCATGGGCCATCGATCACCGGCACCCGGTCCGCGTCGCGATGCTCAAACATGCGGGTGAAGCGTTCGTGGGTCGTGAGCTCGGTCATGTCGGTCTCCCCTGTCGCAGTGTGGAGCGCCTACGGCCATTAGACCATCACGGCAGGTGCGATTGCTAGGGGAAGCAAGACCGCAATCGCC
>JAAEQP010001492.1 GCA_024231375.1 bacterium
GATCCAAACGCCGATATAGTGGCCGTGGTCGTGGTAGGTCCGCCCGCTGACCAGGTTGCCGTCCACTACGCAGGGCTCGTTGACAAAAGTCCCGCCGCACACTTCGAGATCGAATTTGCATTTGGGGACCGTAGCCATCTTCCGACCCTTGACACATCCGGCATAGGCCGGTATCTCCACGCCGTGACACACACAGGCGATGGGTTTGTTCTCGTTGAAGAAGTGCCGGGTAATACGCACGAGATCTTCGTCGTAGCGTATGTATTCCGGCGCGCGGCCGCCCGAGAAGAATATCCCCGCGTATTCTTCGCACTTGACGTCCTTGAAAGCGATGTCCGCCTGGAGCGTATAGCCCGCCCATTCGCGGGTAACGTGGCCGTCCCAGTCGGGGGGAATCTCGTGCATGACCATGTGATACCGCCGCTTCTCGGGCCCGGCCACCACCGGTTCGAAGCCGTCCTCCTGCAAACGGTAGTACGGATACAACGTATCGACGGTCTCGGCCGCCTCACCGAC
>JAAEQP010001493.1 GCA_024231375.1 bacterium
ACTGACCCCAGCGAGCGTAGCGAGACGGGTCTGTCCCTAGCTTCTTTCGTGGCCATCGCGCCAAGGCAGAAACCTTTTCAACAGCTCCCTCGTCCCCTGCGTGAGAAGCGTCCCCGAGTGACGACCCGCCCCTCCGGCGCACTCCGCCAACCGACAAAAGAAGAGCCCGGCGCGATCATCTCGCGCCGGGCTCGTTACGTCGGGTCAGATTACGACTAGAACTTCACGCACGTGTCGAAGTAGATGTAATCTGCTTCGTCTTTGTCGCTGCCGCCCGAGAAGTCCAGGCCGTTGCGCATGATGAAGCTGCCGTCTTCCATCGCGCTACCCGTGAACAGGTGTTCCCAACCTACTTTGACGAACAGGTCGTCCGAGTAGTCGTACTTCACCCACACATGCGTCGTCAGACCGATATCGTCGTCGGCCTTATCCGTCCAGAACGCCAACGCAGGCGCCACCGGAATGCGAATCGCGCCGAGGTCGAACGTAACCGGCGCGTCGAACTCTTCGTTCACCCACGTGTACGAAGCGCTGAGGCCCGCCGAAACGCTTTCCGTCGGATGCACCGTGATGCCGCCGCGGGCTTGCGTGAAGTTCGACACAGCCGCTGCGCCACCAAGGAGGTCGAAGCTTGCGCTGTACCACTTCATCGAGAACAAACGGTTGAACGACACGCTGGCATCCGCCTGGTAGAACGGATTCACCCAATCGAGTACCGTCAGGTCGCGATTGTCCTCGCCGCCGAAATAGGCGCCGCCCACATACACGCGGGGCCGCCACGGGATGTCCATCGTGTAACCCACTTCGAGGTCCGCCGCCCACGCATCGAAATCGGCGCCGTCGTCGCCGTAAAGCCCCGTCACGAATCCCGCGCCAACCGCATCGGCTTCGCCCGTCTGGTACGCCACTTCCAGGTCATAGTCGAACCCGGCCGCTGCGCCGTTCACGCGAATGCCGAAGGTGTGCAGGTTCGTCACGTCGTAGTTGTCGAGTCCCAGGACGTCCTCGACCCACTCCAGCGGGGCAATGAAGTTCGTGTCGTTGATGCTGCGCCCGTCGCGGACCCAGAACCAGTACGCCGCGATGTCCACCGCTTCCAACTGCTTGTACGTGGCGTAGATGGCATAGAGGTCGACGTCGCCATCTTCCTCGCCCGGAGACCTCTCGGCCAGCTTGGCCCACACTGCGTCGACGTTCAGCACGTCGCAGTCGTAGGTCAACCGGATGGCATCATACGAAAGCCCAAGCGTCGGTGAAATCTGGTTGCCGATGAGCCAGCCTTTACCGAATTTCAGGTCCTGGCGACCGATGCGCAGACGCAACGGCTGACCCAGCAACTGCTCCACCTGAATGTACGCCTGCTGCACTTCCACGTCGTCCGCACTGTTCG
>JAAEQP010001494.1 GCA_024231375.1 bacterium
CCAGGACGGGATCGGCGTTGATGTAAGGCAGCACAACAAAACCGTCCTTCACGAGCGTCTCGGCCGCCTTGAGCGTTTCGATCGGGTCGGGCAGCAGATAGTATGGGTCCGGCGTCACCTCCAGCTTGACCCAGTGAATACCGGTCGCCGCCCGCGCCAACTGAGACAGACGCACCGCCTCCTCCGCACTGCGGGCCCCCGACGTGTTCGGCAATAGCAGAAACCGGTCACGATCGATCTCTCGTAGCGTGTCGTCATCCGAATCGTCTATATCCACCCGGCGTAGCGCCACGGTCACAATCTCGGTACCCGCCGCGGCGATGGCTTCGGCCATGGCTTTGGGCGAGGTGAACTTGCCCGTCCCCACGAGCAAGCGCGAATCAAACTCCCTGTCGGCAATGGTCAGTTTGCCCATGAATTCAACCTCCGCCTACGAATCGGACCAGTTCAATCGTCTGGCCATCCGTCAGTTGCGTGCGGGCGAACGCCTCCGGCCGCACGATTACACCATCGATTTCCGCCACGGCCACGGAGGCCTCGACGTTCA
>JAAEQP010001495.1 GCA_024231375.1 bacterium
CACCGCATCGGGCCGGTAGTCGAGTTCCATGTTCTCGTGCTTCGCAACCAGTTCCGCAAAATCGTCGTCGGGCAATTCGCGACCGAGGCCCGTGAGCATGATCTTCAGCCGTTCGCCGATGGTCCACGTGAAATGTTGGTCGTGCCACACCTTGTTGAACGCCGCATCCGTCACATCGTAGGCCAGATCCGTGCATTCACGGTCGATGGGCGCCTGTTTGTTCACATATTCGGAGAACAGATCCCGGCGCGCCACGCGCTTCGTCGGCAATCCTGCCGCCGCTCGTTTCGGCTCATCCGAATCGTCGACGACAATCGTGTCCCATATATCAAACGTAATCACTTCAATAGGTCGCGCGGCCATGTCAGATCCTCGTTTTTCGCTGGCGGATGGTTTCGTTCGGGAAGGTCAAACCCTACCATATTCCCTCGTTCCTGGTAAAACCGGGGTCCCGGCAGCGAACGATCATGTCAGGCCGCTAGGAGATGTGCGAGGCGGAACCCCGCCCGGCCAGGACGGCCAAGGCCCGGACATGCCCACCATGCCGCAACTCCCTGGCGACATCCCCGGCATGCCAAACGTCGGGATGCCCCAGATGCCGCAACTGCCGAACATGCCCGGGCAGTGAGGAAGGCAGGATAAGGAGATGTGGGGATTGAGGGATCCCTTTACCACGAAGGCCACGAAGCTCACGAAGCTAAAGGACAAGGCGCTCCGCTTCCCACCTTACTTCGTGTCCTCTGTACCCTTCGTGGTGAAAAGATCCCCGCCTTTTCGGATGCTCCCATCACTGTTCATTCGTGCCCATTCGTGGTGAGCCAAGACCGGATTCTCCGTTGTGGCCGGTCGCGGCCTCTTGGCCGCGCTCTGACCGCGCCACCGACGTGACCGCGAGGTCACGCCACGACCGTCAGGTCTCCATCTACGTGAATCCGTGGTTGAGCGAGACCGGATCCCGCCGCCTTCGGACTGCCCGTCAACCGGTCCGGGCCTTTCGTACGAGACGGCGGTTCACCTGGGATGGAATCGATGGGAAGGGGCACTAAAATGGGTTACTGTCCCCATTTGTTCCCATTTGTTCCATTTCTGCGCTGACCGTCGTGCCGCCGTTGACCAGGGCCGTCATCTCGTTGGCGGTGTTGCACGTGTACGTGGTGGTGTCCGTCGTGCTCGTGCCCGCGTCATACACGGCTTTGCTCACCATGTTGTCGCCCGCATCGTAGGTGTACGTGTATCGGTCCACCAACGACCCGCCGTGTCCCTTTTGGAGTGCGCCATCACGATGGCGCTTTTCCCGCCCGCATCACGATGCGGGCTCTCACTTCCATCCCGACCGGTGCATCGTGATGCACCGAAGTCAAAGCGGCATCGTGATGCCGCACTCCACACCGGACGCCGTCATGGACGTGAGCGCGCCCACCGCGTTGTACGCGTACGTCGTGGTGTTCCGGTGATAATCGTTCACTGACTTGACCCGGTTCGCGTCGTCGTAGGCGTACCGAATGCTGCTGGTCGTGTCGAACTGGCTGGAAAACCCGTAGTCTGTGGGTTCTTTCGATCACCCGGCGGCGACACCTCATCCTGCGAGGGATGGTGCGTGCTCATTCGGTACTGGGACCCTCGTTCGGCACACAATGCCGGATTCACGCAGTTTCTTCCGCGCCTGAAAGGTGCGCGCATAATAGCCTGGGGCAAGCGAAACGCCGCCCCAGGTACCGCCCATCCCCTCAAGATTGCGCCCTGAAGGGGCGCGGCATACGCCGCGAACCCGATGACATGACTGGAGGCCTATGCGCGGCCCCTTCAGGGCCGGATGGTTGCTGCGCCGGACCCGGGGCGGCGCTTCGCTTGCCCCGGGCTGTTATGCGGTGCGCCTTCAGCGCACGTTGCGATGGTACGCGCCCCGCGCACCGTTTGCCGCTCCTCCCCTTGTAATGCCGCCCTCCTCTCGCTAATCTGTCTTCACCCAACGAAAGGGGGTCCCATGAAGGCCATTATGGTCATGTTCGATTCGTTGAACCGGCATATGCTGCCGCCGTATGGATGCGACTGGGTGCAGGCGCCGAACTTCAAACGGTTGGCCGAGCGGTCGGTGGTGTTTGACCGGGCGTACGTGGGCAGTATGCCGTGCATGCCCGCGCGCAGGGAACTGCACACGGGCCGCTACAACTTCCTTCATCGCGGTTGGGGACCCCTGGAGCCGTGGGACGATTCGGCGCCGCAGATTCTCCAGGAGAACGGGGTCTACACCCACATGACCACGGACCATTACCACTATTGGGAAGACGGCGGCTGCACGTATCATCCGCGCTACAGTTCGTTCGAGTTTCATCGGGGTCAGGAAGGCGACATCTGGAAGGCCGAGGTGGCTGACCCGGAGATCCCGGAGCACGCGGGCCAGATCCGGCGAGCGGATATCGTGAACCGGAAGTATATGGACCGGGAAGAGCTGCATTCGCAGTACCGGACCTTCGAGAACGGGCTCGAATTCATCCGCACGAACCATGACCAGGACCAATGGTTCCTCCATATTGAGACCTTCGACCCCCACGAACCCTACTTCTCGCACCAGAAGTATAAGGACCTGTACCCCCACGACTACGACGGCCCCCTCTTCGATTGGCCGTCGTACACGGACGTGACGGAATCCCGCGCGCAGGTCGAGCACATCCGGCTAGAGAATGCAGCGCTTGTCAGCATGTGCGACGCCCACTTGGGCAAGGTCCTCGACATGATGGACGAGTACGGCCTGTGGGACGACACGATGCTGATCGTGAACACGGACCACGGATTTCTGCTGGGCGAACATGAGAAGTGGGCCAAGTGTTGGCTGCCCTTCTACGAGGAAGTTGCCCACATGCCGCTGTTCATATGGGACCCGCGGTGTGCGAAGGCGGGTGAACGCCGCCAAGCGCTTGTGCAGACCATCGACCTCGCACCGACGTTGCTGGACTTCTTTGGGGTAACGCCGCCGCCCGACATGCAGGGCGTGCCGCTTGCGGCCACCATCGCCGACGACACGCCGGTCCGCGAGGGGGCTCTCTTCGGGATGCACGGTGCCCACGTGAATGTGACGGACGGGCGGTACGTGTATATGCGTGGTCCCGACCTGGAAGGCAACCAGCCTCTGTACAACTACACGACCATGGCGACCCACATGCGGGGACTCTTCCGCCAGGACGAACTGACCAACATGGAGATCGCTGAGCCCTTTTCATTCACCAAGGGTTGCCAGATGATGAAGTGTCCCGCGCAACCGTGGCAGAACGCCCACCGCTTCGGCACCATGCTGTTCGACCTGGAGACCGATCCCAAGCAGGAGCAGCCGCTGGACGACCCGGCGGTCGAACAGCGAATGGTGGGGCTGCTCGACCGACTCATGCGCGAAAGCGACGCCCCGCCCGAGCAGTGGGAACGGCTGGGACTGTGAACATGATCCGCTACAACCCTCATTGAGTTTTCCCAAAGGAGCACGCGATTCATGACCGACCGGCCCAATATTCTCTTCATCACCAGCGACCAACACCATTTCAGCGCATTGGGATGCACCAATCCGCGGATTCAAACCCCCGCGCTTGACCGGCTTGCGGCCGAGGGCACGCGATTCGACCGGGCCTACACCTGCAATCCCGTGTGTTCGCCCGCCCGGTCGAGCATGATTACGGGCCTCTACCCCGCGTGGCACCACTGCTGGACCATCGGTGTGAAACTGCCCGAGGATGTGCCCACGGTCGGCGACCGCTTCCACGAGAACGGATACCAGACCACGCTCATCGGCAAAGCCCATTTTCAGCCGCTGGCGTCGGAACCCGGCAGCGAATCACTGGAGTGTCAACCGATACTGCAAGACCTGGACTTCTGGCGAGACTTCCAAGGTCCGTGGTACGGGTTCCAACATGTGGAAGTGGCCCGCAACCATGCCGACGAGTCGCATGTGGGCCAGCACTATGCGATCTGGATGGAAGAGAAGGGCTTGACGAACTGGCGCGACTACTTCAGCAAATGGGAAGGGCGCCATATCCCATCAGGACGCTGGGGCGCATGGGAACTGCCCGAGGAGTACCATTACACCCCCTGGACGGCCGAGCGCACCATCGCCGACATGGAAGCGGCCGTGGCCGCGGACCGACCCTTCTTCACCTGGGCCAGCTTCCACGATCCCCATCCGCCCTACCTGGTGCCGGAACCTTGGGCGTCGATGTACGACCCCGCCGACATGGAACCCGGACGCCTTGTGCCGGGCGAGATGGACGGTATGCCCCCCCACTTCGGCAAGACCCAGGAGGAGAATCCGGACTTCTCCATGTACGAGGAAGCCCACGGCAACCACGGGTTCCACTCCCACCTCCATACGGAGGAGCAACTTCGCAAGAACATGGCCATCTACTACGGGATGGTCAGTTTCATGGACCAGGCCATCGGACGCATCCTGGACTCACTGGACCGACTCGGCATCGCCGACAATACACTGGTGGTGTTCACCACCGACCACGGCCACTTTCTCGGCCAGCACGGTCTGACCGCGAAGGGCGCGTTTCATTACGAGGACATGGTCCGTATCCCCATGATTGTGCGGTATCCCGGTAAGGTTCCGGCGGGGCAGGTGTCGGACACGCTGCAATCAAACGTCGATCTCGCGCCGACCTTCCTGCGGGCCGCCGACATTGAGCCGCCCGGCCTGATGCAGGGGGCCGACCAGTTTGGCACGTGGTGCGGCGGCGAGGCCGCCCGCGACCACGCTATCGTCGAGAACCGGCACCAACCGACACGGGTTCATCTCCGAACCTACGTGGACGACCGGTACAAACTGACAGTGTACCGCGACGCCGACCATGGCGAGTTGTACGACCTCCAGGCGGACCCCGGCGAAATCCGTAACCTATGGAACGACCCGGCCGCCGCCGAGTTGAAGGGCCGTCTGCTCCTGAAGTTCATGCAGGCCGAGATCCAGCGGGAACCCACCCGCATGCCGCGAATCGCGGGGGCCTAGGAAAGAAAAGGGTTGACAGGGGCCGGGTTTCTTGCTAGAGTGCTCTGCGCAACAGAGAACTCTAGAAGGAGCGAGCGATGAGCAACGAATTGAACGACGTGAAACAGTCTCTGGATGAGGTACGTGCCGTGATGGCCCGGACCCGGCAGGCCATGGCCTATTCCGGGTCGGATGTCGTAATGATGATGTGGGGGGCCATCTGGTTTGTCGGCTTCATGGCAAGCCATTTTCTGGATGGAATGGAGAAGCCCCTTGGGCACGTGGTGGCCGGCTACGCCTGGCTGTTGTTGGTTGGCCTTGGGGTGACGGTGACACTGGTTGTCAGCATCCGAACAAAGGCGCCCTTCCGGAACCCCATGGGTGCGCGCATGGGCATCTTCTGGGGGCTCCTCTACGGCTACATCTGGCTGGGGTATGCGCTGCTGCACCCCTTCATCAACTACGAGGCCTTTGGAGCCGGGGATGCAGGGAAGTACGTCGCCGCGATAAACACGCTGGTTCCCATGTTCGCCTACGTGGTGATGGGCCTCTGGTTCGAGCGGTACTTCATCTGGATAGGTCTTGCCGTGACGGGCCTGCTCTTCCTCGGATTGTTCGTGTTCCAACCCATCTTCTACATCTGGATGGCGTTTCTGGGCGGTGGCACCCTGGCCGGCACCGGGTATTTCATCCGCAAGACGTGGAGGAAACCGCTTGGAATCGGAACCGGAGAAGCCTCCCATGCCTGATATCGACGCCGTCATCCATCAACCGGTGCGCCTGAGAATCATGGCGTCGCTCATGGCCCTCGGGGCGGACGACCAAGCCGAGTTCAGCTATCTGAAACGGCTCCTGGAAGTGACCGACGGCAACCTGGGCGCACACCTCGGCAAGCTCGAGGAAGCCGGGTACATCGCGGTCGAGAAGAAGTTCATGGCACGGAAACCTTGCACGCTTCTGAACCTGACCCACAAAGGCCGTAGCGCCTTCGCGGACCATGTGCAGGCCCTGGAGGAGATTCTCGCCACGACGCGCGAAGTGGACTCATCCGAGGCTACCGACTGAGAGTCGTCATGCGAGTGCCCGCTGCAAGCATACCAACGTGAGGATCTGGAAGAACTCGGTAACGTCCTGCCTATCGGATAGGACCTCACTGACCACGCGGTTCACATGGGGCGATGCGTCGAAGTCGTGGAAGGCGACGATTCCGCCCGGGCACACGAAGGGGAACCACATGTCGAAGTCCTGCTTGACGGCTTCGTACGAGTGCTCGCCGTCAATGAAGAGCAGTCGGATGGGTTGCGTCCAGTTCTGGACGGCCTCGCGGGAACTGGACCTGATGGGGTTCACGTACTGCGCGACGCCCGTGTTCGTGATGTTCTTCATGAAGGCGTGGAAGGTCGTTCCTTCTTCTTCAAGAACATCGCTGTGCCACTGGCCTTCCTCGCGATGCTCGGGTGAACCGATGAAATGGTCCACGGCGGTCACGTGTTCGCGCGCCATGTCCATCGCCCCACGCGCCAGCCAGAAGGTCGACTTTCCCATATAGCTGCCAATCTCGACGATTTCGCCTGCACCGGATCCCAAGCTGGCCAGGAGATACAATGCGTAGCCCTCCGCGGGCTGCAGAAAGCCCTCCGTGTCCTGCTGCGCGGCGAGCAGGTTACTGAAGGTCACGGCCTCGGTGAGCCTCGAAATGATATGGTCCATGGGACTCCTTCCCGGGTGTCACGGTCGAGTTTCGATCACACCCATTGTACAGGAAGCGTATCCGCCTTCAAGGTAGGACCTCTCGGCCACATGCAGGAATGAATAGGACCCGGCGAAGAGAAGGTCCACGTCGCCGTCGCGGTTCCAGTCGACGGGGTACGGGTGTGGATAGGGAATCCAAGGATGCTCGAACCGGCGCGTGCGTTCAAACCGGGGCTTCTCCGGGGTGCCCGAATTGAGCACAAGCCAGACCCCCTCACCGACCCAGGAAACGATGAGATCCGTGAGTCCGTCGCCGTTCCAGTCGCAGGCGCACAGCACGCAACGGCCTTTGCCCGTGAGCAGTTCCGTGCCGGGAGCGAAGATGGGCTTCCTGTTGGTTCCCGTGTTCTCGAAATATGTCACCTTGCCATAGGCATCGGCCACCACCAGGTCGAAGTCGCCGTCTGCATCGTAATCGGCGGGAGCCGGGTCGGACCGGCTGCCCGAATGGGACGCAAAATCGGTCAACGGGGTGTCCGCGGCTTGGCCTACATGCACCGGCGTGCCGTCCGCCAGCAGGAAGCGCCGTCCTTCGGACAGGATCCACGCCTGCGGCGTGCCCACGTTTTCGTAGTACCACACATCGCCCGCGGAGTTGCCCAGCAAGTAGTCGAGATCGCCGTCGAGATCCCAGTCGAAGGCGTCCGAGAACGTGTGGTCGTCGCCCAGAAGGAATTCGTGGGAGATGACCTCGCCTCCGGCCTCGACCAAGCCTCGCCGCACGAATCGGGGTGGGTTGCCGTCTTCCACGTTCTCCAGGTACGTGCATGACCGCGTGCCGCTCAGGATGAAGTCCATGTCGCCGTCGGCATCCCAGTCCACGGGAGGCACCGCGAACGGCGCGGCGGCCAAGGGTACCCATGGACAGGTCAGGGAGGGCTCGATCACGAACCGAGGAACGGCTGGGGTACCCACGTTCCGCAAAGGCTTCACTTCGTTGCCGACGCCGACGAAGAGGTCCTGGTCGCCGTCGTTGTCCCAGTCAACAGCACGGGGATTGGTGAGATCCCCCACCCACTCCGACACGGGAAACTCACGTTCCGTGAGAATGGGCGTGCTCTGAGTACCCGTGTTCTCGTAGTAGAACATGCTGGGCCAAGGCGTCTCTTGGGATTCGTTCACGCGCTGGTCGAGTGTGCCGACAAGCAGGTCAAGGTCGCCGTCATCGTCCAAGTCGACCGCACACGGCGCGGCCTGCCATAGGGCGTCGATGGGGGCGCCGTCCGCCTGCATCGGACCCCGGGCGGTCAGGCTTGGAAGCCCCCCGCCGGTTCCTGCGTTCTCATAGAAGTAGACCAATCCCGTCACGTACCCGCCCACCAGAAGGTCCATGTCGCCATCGCCATCCCAATCAACGGCGTCGGGTACGGGTACGTAGTCCTTCGTGTAGAAGGACATCTCGGGGCACGGTTTGGCTGGCGTGACGATGGGTTCGCCATCAGCCATGACCGGCCCGCAGGCATGCAACGCCGGGGCAGCGGGACCGCCCGTGTTCTCGAACCACAACACGTTGCCGCCGTCGGCGCCGCAGATGATGTCCAAGTCGCCGTCATGGTCCCAATCGACCACGTCAGGCGCCGCGTAGTAGCCCACATCGATGATGGTGTCGTCGGCCGTGACGAGGGTACCGGGAGCGAAGGACAAGCTGCCCGGATCGCCGGTGCCTTCGTGGAAGAATATGTTGCCGAGAATGTTGCCTACGAGAAGGTCTAGTCGACCGTCTCCGTTCCAATCGGCCGGCGCAGGCCTGGAATGGTACATGCTTGAGAGCAGACCTTCCGGCTGGTACAGAATGTCATAGTCGCCCACGAGAGGACGCGGAGGCGCGGCGGGCGGTCCGTTGTCCGGATCGGCCAAGTCGAAGTACACGGCATAGGTTGACGGAGTATCGCCAATCTGCCGGTGGGACCACACGAGTTCGCCATGTTGGGCGTCGCTTGGTGCGTTATACATGAAGCTGTTACCGCGAGATCCGGAGTTGTCGAAACGGAACGGCACGTCGTGGGGCTCGGCACCGATCTCAGGTGCGGAAGACACCCGAACGACCCGCAGGGAATCCGGCGCCATCGAGCCGTCGATACCGGCTTGGCCGAGGATGGCGGCGAAGTCGAGGTCGAGGCGGGCAGGGCATTCGTCCGATTCACGGTCGCCGATCGGTGCCGCCGACACGCGGACCAGTAGTCGGTACGCCGCGTCCTCCGTCCAAGGAACGGGGCCATCGTCCTGCGCCGACGCCGAAGACAGCACCAAGGGCACCAGCGCGCAGACCGCCACGCACGACAGGATTGTACCGAAAGAATAGCGCATCTGAACGTCCCCCCCTGAGACTGAAGTCTGTGTCGGACTACCCAGGCCGCATTCTACCAGGGACCCGACGAGGGCAACAAAACGGTCAAGTATCGCTCAGCGGGCCGGAAAGGGGCCGCTCACCTGCAAACCCCTTGGATTATTCTCGAAAAATTCGGTGTTCTTTGGTAGAATCTATGTGTAATCTGGGCGTCGACGACTGTGAGTTCGGCACAACCTCATGCGGTGCGCATGTCGGGGAGCGAATAATGGGGCAGCGAATCCTTCTTGAAGCCGGGACCAACGAACTTGAACTCCTTGTGTTCCAAGTAGCCGGAACATCCTACGGGATTAACGTGGCCAAGGTACGCGAGTTGGT
Organism: bacterium; assembly: GCA_024231375.1. Next base: position 9,387 of record JAAEQP010001495.1, read on the forward strand.
TCCCCGGATGCGCGCAATCGCCCTCCCCGGGGCCCCTGACGCGGTAGACGGCACGATCCGGCTTCGCGAAGAGATCCTGACCTTGGTGAATTTGGGCCGATACCTGGGCGAACCCGCGAAAGAAGACGACGACAAGGGGTTGATCATTGTCATCGAATTCAACATGAAGCGATGCGGTGTCCTGGTGGACGGCGTCGAGATGATTCACCGGCTCAAGTGGGACCAGGTCGACCCGCCGTCCAAGTATCTGATCGATCTGGAGGTCCCGATAACCGGTGTCTGCAAGCTCGAAGACAATGTGGTGCAGATACTCGATTTTGAGGCCATCGTCGGTGAAGTTCTCGGCCTTGGCGGCGAGGAAGCCAACACGGGGGACGGCCCAGGCATGGACGCGAAGTCTATCCGCATCCTGGTGGCGGACGATTCCGGCGTCATCCGATCCAAGCTCGTCAGCGTGCTCCGGGATGCCGGTTTCGAGGATCTTACGGTTTGCCAGGACGGCCAAGAGGCTTGGGAGACCATTGAAGCGGGACGCGCGCCGGATACGCTGCCTTTCGACGTGATTCTGAGCGATATCGAGATGCCGCGCATGGACGGGCTCCATCTTACGGCCCGCATCAAAGAGGATCCCCAGTTCCAGAAGATGCCCGTGATTCTGTTCTCCTCACTAATCAGTCCGGAAAACGCCAACAAAGGCCGGGCGGTCGGCGCCGACGCACAGGTCACGAAGTTCCAGAGCGACGAATTGGTCGGGGCCATCGAGAAATGCCTGGGCACGGACTCGTAGTCGGCAACCGAGGCCTCCTCGTGATTCAACGACGGCCTGCGTATCGAGACGCACCCTAACGCTCTCGCGTGCTTGAGGCTCGCCCCGTGGAAGGCGCAGGACCTACCGTCGCCCGCCGCAATCGTCTATCATCGCGTGCCGATTCGGGCCGGTTGCCACGTGCCCGCGATGTGGTGGGCCGCGGACCGTCCATCGAAAACCTGCATCAAGGGGCTGGTCCACACAGCAGCAACCAAGCGTCAGCCGGGCGTCGGTGTGGTACGAACAGGACGTCCGAGTTCGCTACTTGCCTTCGCCGCCAAGCACGGCGCGGTGGATGCGGTCCTGCTTCTCGTAGACCACGATCCATTCGCCGCCGAACCACACGGGATTCGACAAGGTGTCCACTTTCTCGCCCGTCAAGCGAATCGGCCCTTCTTTGCGCCAAGAGGCGAGGTCGTCGGACACCCAATAGGATCGCGACGGCGCTTGGGCTAGGCCCACGTACCTCTCTGCCGTCTGAGCGACAGCCAGACTTGCGACTTCCTCCGCCAGAGGCGTCAGCGGATCGTCGCTCGCGCGTTTCCAGGTGACGAGATCGTCGGAAACGGCCAGCCCTGCGCCTTGTTGGCGGTAATAGCCCGCCATGCCGCGGTAGAGGAAGTGCCAACGCCCGTCGACCAACATGGGTGGCGCGGGATAGGTACTGATGAACGCATCCCAGGAGTCCGGCCTGCTGGGTATGACCGGATTGGTCGGATGCCGGGTCCAGTCGACCAGGTTCGTTGAGGTAGCCAGACCGATCTGCTTGGTGCGGGCATCGCGTCCCGAATAGAACATGTGATACCTGCTGCCAAGGCGTGTCACGACAGGGAGCTTGGACACAACACCGTCCCAAGCGCCTTCCGGGCCGACATCGAGCACTGGGTTGGACTTGGACTTCACCCAGCGCAATCCGTCGCGCGACATGGCCAACCCGATCCGCTCGTGACCGCCTTGCTTGAACGGTTTGTCTTGTCCTTCGTAGAAGCAGTACAGGGTGCCGTCTTCGGAGAAGAGGAAAGGGTTGTCGACCGCGGAGGCATCCCACTCCCCAGCGGCGCCGCGATCAATGACTGGCTTCCCATCGGGCGTCTCGACCCAAGTCTGGGAGGTGTCGAGACTCGGCGCGCCGACCGCGCCGATCATTACGCCAAGAATGCCGAGAACAGTTCCCACATTCATCATCCCCTTCTCCTTTCCGCGAACGCCGTGAAACGCGTTCTATTCATTCGCTCCGGCTTCCTTCGCAACGGTCACGCTGACGGCCGGCGGCGCAGGGGCGTCCAATGCCGTGCGCCGGAAGAAGAAGAACCAGCCGCACTCGCCTCCGCACATGAGATCGAGCTGGCCGGTGCCGTACCAGTCGACCGCGGCGAAGCTATGCTCGTGGGCGGACAGGCAGATCTCCGTGCCCCAACACGCGAGACGAACCGGTGCCAGGAACCGGGGATCGTCATTCGATCCCGCGTTTTCGAAGTAGCCGGGCCCGGCCCCTCCCCAATCGCCGATCTGGGCAATGATGTCCCAGTCGCCGTCGCCATCCCAGTCGCACACCTCGCCCTGGGGGGCCTTGAGAGGCGTTCCTGCCTCAGTCAGGAGCGGAACACCGGGCATCACGCGCTGGTGGCCTTCATCTCGATTGCCCAGGAAGAGGCACGTCTGCTCGTCGGGATTGCTCGTGACCAGGTCCATGACACCGTCGCCGTTCCAGTCCACCAGCGACGGTTTGCGTCGCTTTGCAAAGGGAGCCGGATCGTCGCCGATGGCGATGACTTCGGAACGTGTGAAGTAGGGTGCTTGACGGGAGCCCACGTTTTCGAACAACACAACACGATCCGTGTTGTTGGCCGTCACGATGTCATGATCGCCATCCCCGTCCCAGTCCTGATATGCGGGCTTCGACTGGCCGAGCCAGTACTCCGGGTTGCCGTCCTGGAGATAGTGCCAGCGCATGATGCGGATGGGCTCTTCGTTCGCCTCGATGGGGCGGGACGGTTGGAACACAGGAGACGTGTTGGTCCCCGTATTCTCGATCAGCCAGATGGTGCCAAACTCATCCCCGGCCATAAGGTCCCAGTCGCCGTCGCCTTCCCAGTCTTCAACTTCGACGCAACTGTAGCCGTCGACGCCGCACCGGGCACGCTGTTGACGCAGCAAATCCCGGCGCTCGAACCGTCCGGCGCCGCTTGGCCACGTGCCGTCCGTTCGGTGCAGATAGCGAACCCGGTGGCCTTCAGGGAGGAGCAACCCCTCGTAGGGTCCCGTCGCGCCGGGGAGAACCGAGTAGGACGACATATTGTATGTGTCCGGCACGAGGACGCAGCGCCCGTACTCCGGCGCGGCCCCGGGCTGGGCGATGTTGGGCCAGTAACACACCTGGCACTGGGCGGGGATTCGGTCAAGGGGCCGACTGTTCCCTACCAGATCGAGGTCGCCGTCGTTGTCCATGTCCACGAGACTCGAGGGTAGGTAGTTCTCGGTCCATATCTGACCGTCGCGGACGAAGGGTTCTGTTTTGCCGAAGGAGGGCGGGGCGCCCGGCCCCGCCGTGTTGACCCACCGGTAGAGTGCGCCTTCCACGAAATTGCGGGGCGGGGGTCCCTCGTAATCATAGTGTACGCCGGAAAGCTGGTAGATGGCATCGAACACACCGTCGGCGTCGTGGTCGGCCATTCCCATGAAGAAGCAATAGGGACGGCCCTTCAGTCCGTTGTCGGGCAAGTCGGCGACCTTGGTCAAGACCGGCGTCCCGTGCCACTCGACGTCTCCGGTGTTGCGGTACACGCTCCTCGCGGTCATCAGATCCAGGCGTCCGTCGCCATCCCAGTCATAGAGGTCGCACCCGCTGTAGTGATTGGGGATCACCTCGCCGTCGGCGCGCAATCGCACGTAGTCCTCGTAGACCGGCGCCTCCTCGGTACCCACATTGCGCCAAAACCAGATCGTAAACCGAGGCTGTCCCCAGGTGCTGGTGTAGATCTGACGCGACACGACGTCGGTTCTGCCGTCGCCGTCGAAGTCGCCAAGGACCGGCCGGATGCCGTGGCAGTGGATGGGGTCGGCGCCGCCGGGACGGTTGTACCGCGGATTGTCGCCGGCGCCGATGATCGGCGTCACGGCCGGGGGTGCGAAGGGACCGTGGCCCAGCGTGTCGGCGCAGATCCGGTAGTGCCGGTGGCTCGGTCTCTCGGCGACCCAGGACACCGTGCCCCGTTGTTCCCACGCGAAATCCTCGGAGAGGGCATGAGGAATCGCCGCTTCGGCGCCGTCGTCCTCCACACGCGCCACGGCAATCGAGTTTGGCGCCACCCGGCCCGGGATGCCGGCTTCCTTCAACAGCGCCGCGAAATCGAGTTGTACCGCGATGGGACTGAAGGGGATCGTGATGGCGCCCTCCTCGACGGTGACGTCAATCTGAAGGCGTGGCGTGCCCGCCACGGCCGGTTGACAGAAGCACACGATCAGCGCCAGCACGCAGAGCGGCGCAGCCAATGGGATTCCGGTCGTTGGTTTCTTCGTGAACATCTTGTTTCCCCCTCTCGCACGCGGTCGAGGCCTGTGACAATGGCACCGCGAACTTCACCCTCGACGAAGCACGCGACAGTGCGCCGATTATGCCGTACGGAGAGGGTGGGATGTCCAATCATGGTTCACTACACGAGGCATGATCGCCTTCACGCCAGGCACGGGGTTTGAATTGATGCGAGCAAGAAGGTAAGGTAGGCGCTTCATGGGACGGCTCACGGTAAATTTCAACTGCCATCACTGCGGCCACTGCTGCACGGACGTGGTGTGCCTGCCCACACCGTGGGATGTCATCCGGGTCGTCAGGGCTACGGGTCAGAACCCGCTGAATTTCCTGGAGTTCCTTACCCCCGACGAACTCGACGGAGTCGAGAAGAGCGATCCCACCTGGCTGAAGTGCAGCGGCAAGCGGTATATCATGGCCTTGCGCCGATTCGAGAAGGGCGATCCGCAACCGGCGGGCTGTTTCTTCCTGGACAGGAAGACGCGCCATTGCACGATCTACGATGTCCGGCCCATCCTCTGCCGGTTGTATCCCTTCAAGCTCCATGAGAAGCGCGACGGCGGCCTGAGGGGCTTCAGCCTTCACAAGGACGTGGGATGCCCGCGGCACAGGGACGGCGTGGTCGAAACGAAGCCGCTCTACGAATTGTACCTTCACGATTCCAGGCGTCAGGACGACTACCAGGATCTGGTGCGGGTGTTCAACAAGATGCGCCGGCCCGGCAAGCGTCCCGAGGACTTCATCGATCTGTTCGTGACGCGGCGCAAGAAGAGGTGACGGACGGACTGGAACGGCCCAGCCGCGCCGTCGCACACAACATACTGAGCACGAATGACTTACGAGCACAATATGTGCTGTATTTCGGCCGTTTTCCGGGTCGTCTCTGGTTGACTTCGCCCAGGTGCCATGGTATAGTGTGCGCGCAGCGGTTGGAACTCCTTTAGAGTTCTGGGGATACTGCTTGCAGGCGGGTCAGGTTTATGCCCTGCGTACGGGCGCGGCTCGCGAGGGTCAGGGAGGAAAGCCTACGGGCTTTCATAACCGAAGAGGCCGGGTA
>JAAEQP010001496.1 GCA_024231375.1 bacterium
GCCAACATGATGGCGCTGGCTGTTTCGTCGTCCATCGCACGGACCAGGGCGGGAATCTCGCTCCACTTCAACACGTCACGCATGGCGCGCACGCGGCGCTCGCCCGCGACAATCTCGAAGCGGTCGTCATCGATGGGCCGCAACGTGGGCGGCTGAGCCAGGCCATGCTCATCGATGGACGCAGCGAGTTCAGCCAGTTCCGCCGCGTTGAAGACCTGGCGGTCGTTGGTCCCGGCCACGATGTGACGGGCAGGCACCTGGGTAATCCGGGCAGTGGTGATGGTCATGGGTATCTCCTCCAAAGATAAGCGCGCGAATGCGCATGAGATGAAAAAGGGGGCGACGGCGCGCCCCCATCGACATTGAGGTTAGTTGGTCTCGTCGTCGAACAATCCCAGCAGTTCGCGGAGGTCGTCCTGGTCGGTAGCGAAGTCAATCCACGTGATGCCCTCCGCCTCATAGTCTTCATGGCCGAAGGTGTTGACTTCAAACAGCGCCTCGAATTCGTCTTCGTGGACAAACTCTGTGGTGTGATTGCGCATCCATACCCACGAAGCTCCATCGTTGGTGAGTTCGACTTCATCAGGGTGGATGGCGCAGCCGTTGCGGGTCAGCAGACGGACAATCAGCGCGGTGCAGTCCGCTTCGTACTGCCGCATCGCCTCACGCCGC
>JAAEQP010001497.1 GCA_024231375.1 bacterium
AACAAGAACAAGAACAAGAGTATACCCCCCTACCCCCCACGGGGGGTGAGTGTGACACGTCCGCATCTGCAACCAAAACCACACGCATCCCGGCGGAGACCATCGAAGCCATCTACCAGGCGTACCCACGGGACGTCGGTAAGCGGGCCGCACTGACCGCCATCCGCCGGGCGTGCAAGCGGTGCGAACCGGCGGACCTGCTGGCCGCCACCAAAGCGTACGCCGCTTCGCCGGACGTGGTGGCACGGTTGGGGACGGCTGACGAACAATTCGTCCCGCACCCGGCGACATGGTTCAACCGTGATTCGTGGCTGGACAAGAAGCACGCCGCCAAGCCGAACGCACTGCTTGACGCCGTGCTGGGGCGTGGTGGTACGGAGGACGACGCCGATGGCTAACGCCTACTACCCCGACATCCGCCACGGTGATTGCCGGACCGTGCTGGCCGACCTGGACGCCGAATCGGTGCAATGCTGTATTACATCGCCGCCATACTATGGGCTGCGGGACTATGGCGTTGACGGTCAGATGGGCATGGAGCAGACACCGGGCGATTACGTTGCGGGCATGGTGGATGTGTTCCGCGAAGTACGGCGGGTGCTGCGCGACGATGGCACGGTGTGGTTGAACCTTGGTGACAGCTACGGAACGTCTGGCGGCGATACTTACAGTGGTTTCAATCAGCGGTGGAGTGGTACAGGTGGCAAGGGCAACAAGCAGGATGCAACTCTGGACGGTATTCGTGAGCGGCGCTTACACGTGAACCCACGACCCAAGAACCTACTCGGCATACCGTGGCGCGTCGCCTTCGCGTTACAGGCGGAC
>JAAEQP010001498.1 GCA_024231375.1 bacterium
CGCCCGGACGCTTGAGGACCCCGCGCCCATTCAGTTTGGAACCAGTGTCATCGACGAAGGCCCCAGCTTCGACAATCCCGCCCACCGCTTCAAGTTCGGTTGGTGGAAGGATGGGGGACTGAAGGTCGCGTCGTCGCCCGACGGCATCACATGGACGCCTATGACGGCCGATCCCGTTATTCACCACAACCACGACATCACCGGCATATTCCGGGATGCCGCACGAAACCGCTACATCGCCACGCTATCCGTGTATCGCGGCGGACCGTGGGAAGGAAACCGGCGCATCACCATGCAAAGCGCCAGCCAGGATTTTGTTCACTGGGAGCGTCCGCACTATGTGGTCCTGCCCGACTTGGACATCGACCCCGGGGTGACTCAGTTCTACGCCATGGACGGATACCTCGCGCGGGGCGACTTGCTGATCGGCATGGTGAAGGTGCTGCGCGACGACCTCAAGGCGGACGACCCGCCGGATCCCCCCGAGGCCTACGGTGTGGGCCACACGGCACTTGCCTGGTCTCGTGACGGTGAAACCTGGACGCGCGACACGGTTCATTTCTTCGATCCCCATCCCGAGCAAGGCGTTTGGGACCACGCACACGCCTGGATCGACGACCAGGTCCTCGTCGACGACGAGGTGTATCTGTATTACGGCGGCTACGCCCGCGGCCACAAGGTGAACCGGTTCGAGGAACGGCAGATCGGGCTCGTCACGATGAAGCGCGACCGGTACGTGGCGCGGGAGGCCGACGGCGACACAGGCCTGATTCGTACGCCTCTGGTCCGGCTCGACGGCGAAGCGATCACCGTGAACGCCGACTGCCGCGCAGGGGTCCTGGCCGTTCAAGTGAGCGACGACGCGGGCGCCCCGCTGCCCGGATTGTCCTTCGACGATTGCGATCCCATCTCCGAGGATGGCGTCGACCTTCCGGTGCGGTGGAAAGCGGGCTTGGGCGAGGCGCGTCAACATCCCGTACGGATCGAATTCCGCCTGCGGAATGCGCGCTTGTTCGCCTTCGGGCTCGGCTGACCGGCTGCCATTTGCGTCGAGAGAATCGATTGTCGCGTCGAAGCCTATGTTTTTCGATTAGGGCGACTGCAATGTGCAGTCTTGCCGCTGGGCCGTGCCCCGCCTTTACGCTGGTCGTCGCCCATGGTACGATGCAGCTTCTGAAGCACTCAGCGTCCGCCTGCCATCACGGTGGCGTCATATAGGGAGGAGAGTTCGTCATGGAGTACCGGAAACTCGGGAAATGGGGCGCCAAGGTCAGCTCTTTGGGGCTTGGAAGCTACCTCACCATCGGCATGACGTGCGACGATGATGCGTCGCATCAGATGGTGCGTGCGGCATACGACGCCGGCATCAACTACTTCGATTCGGCCAACGCGTACAACGCCGGCCAGGGCGAGGTGGCGTTGGGCAAGTGCCTGGCCGAGTTTCAACGGTCGAGTCTGTTCGTACTCACCAAAGTTTGGGCGCCCATGGGCGACGGCCCGAATGACCGGGGTCTGTCGGCCAAGCACATCAAGGAGCAGTGCGACGCCAGCTTGAAACGTCTCGGCATGGACTATGTGGACTGCTACATGTGCCATCGGCCCGACCCCTCCACGCCCTTGGAGGAAACCATCCGCGCCATGGAGGACCTCATCCGTGCCGGCAAGGTCATCTACTGGGGCATCAGTGAATGGCCCGCGCCCATGATCGTGCGCGCAAACGCCATCGCGAAAGAGATCGGCGCACGGCCCATGGCCGTCAGCCAGCCCCGCTACAACCTGCTCTACCGCTATCCAGATCAGTTGCTCTACCCGACGACGACCCAGGAGGGCATTGGCAACGTCGTTTTCTCGCCGCTGGCGCACGGGATGCTCACCGGCAAGTACAAGCCCGGCGAGGAGGCCCCCGCCGGGTCGCGCGCTGCCGACGACAGGCAGAACACGGTGATGAAGGCCATGTACTGGAGCGAGGAGAACAAACAGAAGGCCCAGGAACTGGTCGCCATCGCCGGTGACTACGGTGTAGGCGCCGCCGAACTGGCCATCGCCTGGTGCCTCAGGACCGACGCCGTGTCTAGCGTCATCCTTGGAACGACCCGCGTCGAGCAGTTGCAGCAGAACCTCAAAGCTCTGGATCTCGATGTCAGCGACGACGCTTGGGCTCGTGTCGATGAGCTATTCCCCGCGCCACAAGGCATTCCCCAAGCGTAGCGCCACTTCAGCACTTCCGCGCCTGGTCCTGAGGACCTCACGGGCGTCTCGGGGCCAGGTTTCCTCAAACCACTGTCACGCGTGGCTAACTTTTTGCCAACGTGGTGGCCTGCTGCCGCCGACGCACCCCCGTTGCACCTTGCCGTTCAAGGACTTACGGCCAACCTTCATCGGGCACAGAAATTGCTTTTCCGTTATTGCGTCGTTTTATTCTTTTTGATAAGCTGGTAATGTGAGATGAAGGCTGTATGCCGCTTGCGATGTCTTGGCGGTTTTCACAGGCCGCGCGATGGGGCATGTTGGCGGGAAGGGAGCAAAAGACCATGAAGACGCCATTCTGCGTGCGCTGGAGCGCACTACCCGTGGTCCTCGCCGCGGTCGTAGTACTCGTCGGGTGCCCTCAACCGAAGTCGGTCGTGGATGTAGCACTTGACACCTCGAAACTGGATCCACCTGCCGTTCGCATTCCATCCACTCCCGTCCCTATCCTGCTGACCTTCACGGGACAGGTGGTGGACATCGTCGAGGACGGGACCGGGGCCGCGGCGAACGCCGGTCTCGTGGAACCCGTCGGTGGCCATTCGGGAACGCCTGTCATCTACACGGTCCTGGTCGGCCTCCAGGATGACGGGTACGTTGTCGACAACAACGGCTACCACATGGCCATGCCGGATACGGCCACCGAAGACTATGTCTACGCGGCCATGAACGGTGGATGGCTGATGGCCATGGTGGACGGCGGATTCTTCAACGCCGGCACGGACATCGCCGACATGCGGTTTGGCCGCAGCGTGCTCACGCCCGGGCCCGGCACCGCCGCCAACCCGAAAGGGAAGCTCGTGCTGGGCTCCAACAATCACAGCCTTGTGATTGCCGGCGTGGGCGACTCGGCCAGCCTCATTCTCGACAACTGGGACTTCTTCACCGAGGTGGGCGGATCGGAGCAGGTGCATGACAGCTCCGGTAACACAACCACGGTGTTCACTTGGCTGAAGCTGACCGGCATTGAAGGGCTGACTCCGCCCCCGCCTCCGCCGCCACCCGACCCCCCGCTGCCGCCCGCTGGCAGTTCGGTCTACACCTTTGAGGGCGAGGTCTTCTTGATTCGCGACAACGCGGGCGCTGCCGCCGCTGCTGGCGTTGTGGTGGGCGACCCCGTGACGTTGGAAGTCGCCGTCCACCTCACCGAGACCGGCTACGTCATGGACAACGTGGGCAACATCATTGAACGCGCGGATGCGGGCCCACTCAACTACTTCTTCGGCCAATTGCTTTCCGGCTCACTGATTGACCCCGTGGGTGACGGCTACTACGTCGGGCCCCACGCGCTTGCGTCCATCAGCTTCGGGTTGGATCTCAGCATCCCCATCGGCTCCTACGACCAACCGATAGGTCGATTCTGGCTTGGCGACAGCAACGACCGGTTGGCCATCGTGCGCCCTGACCTCAAAGTCGCCAACTGGACCGTCGGTACCCAGATGCCCGCCGTCGAGGAAACGCTCGACGGATTCGGCAACGTCACCGGCGTCTACATGAACCTGACCCTGACCAGCATCGTACCCTACGTGCCCCCGACACCGTAACCAACGACCAAGAAACGACAAAC
>JAAEQP010001499.1 GCA_024231375.1 bacterium
CTGCGGCTTCCTGACCGGCGTGGTGCTGGGACTCGCCGCGTACGGTATCAGCTATGTGAAGCCCGAATGGGAATTCATCCGCGCGGTAACGTGCCTGACGTGGGTCACCTCCATCCCGACACTGGTCGTTACCATGGTTGTCAGTCGGCTTGCGCCCGACTCCAGGGAGAAGCGGACCGAGGTGGATACGTTCCTGGGCGGCCTGCACGGGGCGGTTCCTGATGCGCAGGCGCCCGAGGCCAAGGATGCGGGTGGTGACAAGGCCGCGTCGGCGTTGACCATCATCGGTGTGGCCGGGATCGCCATGGGACTCTTGCTCGTTGTGCCGGTGACTCTGACCGAGTCCTTCGCGGACGCGAAGCCGTCCATCATTGTGGGCGCCATCATGGCGCTGGCAGGTATGGCGTCGGCGGTGGCAGGCAATCGGATGGCCAAACGCGCCGCCGAGAGGGCGTAGGTCATGGGAACCGCAACGAACCAGATCGGTGTTGGCATTATCGGCGCGGGGTTCATGGGACAGACCTACGCGCGGACCGTATCGACGCTGGTCGACGGCGTGCGGCTGGTGGGCGTGGCGGAAGGGTCGCGCGCGCCGGCGTTGGCGGACGAATACGACGTGCCTTGTTTCGCGTCGTGCGAGGAACTCGTCAGTAGCGACGCGGTTGACCTGCTGTGCATTGCCACGCCCCACGCCTTGCACGGTCCCCAGGCCCTCGCCGCGGCGGAACAGGGCAAGCACATTCTCGTCGACAAACCCATGGCATGCACCGTCGCCGAATGCGACGCCGTACTCGACGCCTGCGCGCAAACCGGCGCGAAGTGCTCGGTCACCTTCACCCAACGAAACCGCGTAGGCGTGGTCAAGGCGCGCGAAGTGCTCGACTCGGGTGCATTGGGCGCTGTCCAACAGATTCGCACGTACCAGATCGTACCGGGCGGCATGGACACGGTCCCCAAGTGGCAGCTCGACCCCGACAACGTCGGCATCCTGCTGGGCCACGGCATTCACAACTTCGACCTGGTCCGCGTGCTGACCGGCCGGGAAATCGCGTCGGTCTTCGCCAAATGCCGCACCATGACGGGCGCAGCGGTCGAAGGCACATCGGATGTGTTGATGACCATGGACAACGGCGCGACCCACTACCTGTTCAGTTCGTTCGAAGCGCCGAAGCCGGGCTTCCCCCGCAGCGAAGTGGGTGTACGCGTCATCTGCGAGCAAGGGCTGCTCGATATCGACCCCTACGGCGAAACGCGCGTGGCGAAAGGCGGCAACGACTGGGAGACCATCGCTGTGCAGCCCACGATCGACTGGGCGGGCAAGGGGTTTCTGGACCCGGTGCGGCTCCAGACCTATGCGGGCATCTTGCAGGACTTGGTGGACGCCGTGCGCGAAGGACGCAACCCGGCGGTTACCGGACGGGATGGAAGGCAGGCGGTCGCGGCGGTTGAGGCAGCATACGAATCCAGCCGGTCGGGACGGGAAGTCTCACTGGACTAGAACCTGAGAGGAAACGAGGACCATGAAGATTGCACGAGTGACGAATGCCAGTGGAGAGATCGTGTATGCGGCGCTGCAGGACGACGGGACGCTCCGCCGCATCGAGGCCGCCGAGCCGGACGAATTGCCGGCGATGACCGACGAAGTGGTGGAGGCGAAGGAATGGCTCGCGCCGGTGGATCCGCGCACCATTCTGTGCATTGGCCTGAACTACCGCAAACACGCAGAAGAAAGCGGGTCGCCGATTCCGGAGTACCCGGTGCTGTTCATGAAGAATCCCATGGCGGCCGTAGGCCACGGCCAACCGATTCGTATTCCCGCCGTGTGCGACGACGAAGTGGACTACGAGGCCGAGTTGGCGGTCGTCATCGGCAAGGAGGCGTGCAACGTGTCTAAGGAAGACGCGCTGGACTACGTGCTAGGTTACATGGCCGCGAACGACGTGTCGGCGCGGAAATGGCAGAGTGTGCAGGGCGGGAGTCAGTGGTGCCGGGGCAAGGCGTTCGACACGTTTGCGCCATTTGGGCCTGCCCTGGTAACGCCCGACGAAATCCCGGACCCGAACGCGCTGGCCATCCGGTCGGAACTGAACGGCGTCGAGATGCAGTCGTCCAACACGGGCGACATGATCTTCGACGTGCCGACACTCATCGCGTTCTTGTCGCAGGACACCACGCTGTTGCCCGGCACGGTCATCTTGACCGGAACGCCTGAGGGTATCGGTTGGGCGCGTGACCCGAAGGTGTTGCTGAACCCCGGCGACACGATCACCATCGAGATCGAAGGAATCGGCCGACTCACGAATCCGGTTGTATAGGGGCTGAGGTGAGGAACGATTCTGGGAGGAGGGGACGATGGAACTGTTGAAAAGCTCACCTGTGCAGAAGAACACAAGCGAAAAACCGGGACTGTACCAAGCGGAGTCCGCCACGGGCGGACGCAGACGGGACTGTCCCAGGCCTTTTCGCGGCCTTCCCCTACGAATGATGTTCGTCTGTTGCCTGTGTCTGGGTGTTGCGGCGGCGGCGTCGGAAGAGGCCGAGAGCCGCAACCATGCAAAACTGATGGAAATCCTCGGCCCCGATGCGGTCGTGCCCGACGCATTGCGCGATGCGGTGAACCAATCAGAACCCGGCGAACGCATCTACGAAGATCTGGATAAGGATGGCGACCCGGACGTGGTGACGTACCTCGACCCGGACAAGAAACACACGAAGAAATCGGTCCTGGTGCGCGTATTGGACGATGATGACGACTTGGTCGAGGGACAATGGCCTGACCACGACAATGACTGCTACGTGGCCGACTGGGACGGTGACGGCGCGGTGGACCGGGTGCTGGACTGGTGGGACGACGATGGCGACGGCGACGCGGACCGCATGGACATCTAC
>JAAEQP010001500.1 GCA_024231375.1 bacterium
CATGTGGGTGTGTATGGCCGAGAGCGAAGACGGCCTGCACTGGCAGCGCCCCGAGCTCGGCTTGATCGAGCACGAGGGAGCCACAGCGAACAACATCCTCTGGCAGGGCGCCGGGCCGGAACAGTGCGGCGTGCACGGGTTCGCCCCCTTCAAGGATCCCAACCCCGACGCCGAATCGCGCCACCTGTACAAAGCCGTGGGAGGCACGCGCCACGCTACGCAAGGCGACCTCTACGCCATGGGGTCACCGGACGGCATCCACTGGTCCCTTCTCCAGGACGAACCCATCCTGAAACAACACGTGCACGGTTCCTTCGATTCGCAGAACCTGGCCTTCTGGGACGTCGAGCGCGGGGAGTATCGCATGTACTTCCGCGACTTCCTCAACCGCGGTACGCCGGAGAGCTGTCGGGTGATAAGGACGGCGCGTTCGGACGATTTCGTCCACTGGGCCGACATCGAGTTACTGGAGTACCCGGACGCACCCCGCGAACAGTTGTACACCAACCAGGTCCAGCCCTACTTCCGTGCTCCGCACATCTTCCTCG
>JAAEQP010001501.1 GCA_024231375.1 bacterium
AGTTCTGTTTGCATGGGGAGTGTGTTGGCGACGGCGATGAGTTTTGCCGTGCAGCCCGAGGTGAAGTGGGAGTACGAGGCGCTTTCGAACCTGTACCCGCCGCCGCTCGTGGCGGAGATGGTCGCGGATTCGGTGGGCTTGGAAACAATGATTGTGGACGCCGAGGCGCGCCGGGTGCGCTGTATTGATGCCGAAGGCGCGCAGCTCTGGGAGTACGCCGGGGGTTGGAAGCAACGGCTGACCACCCCGGCCGCTTTGAGCCGAACCGCGCGCGCAGGTAAGACCACGTTGGCGATCGGCAGCCGCGACGGCGTGGTGAGTTGCGTGGATGGGGCTCGCGGCGCGGAACTGTGGCAGCGCGATGTGGGGGCCATCGAGTGGGGCGCGGTGTTGTGGGTCGATCTCACGGGGGACGGGCGGGATGAACTTGTCGTTCCGACGAAGGATGCGGGGGTGCACGCTTTGGACAGTCAAGGCAATCCTCTTTGGTCTTACACAGGCGAAGAAGGTGGCCAGTCCCCGCACATCGCGTGTCCCATTGCAGCTGCCGACGTGGACGGCGACGGGGCGCCTGAATTGTTCATGGCGGATCGCTTTGGTCCGTTGTGCCTGACTTCAAAGGGCAAGCTATGCTGGAAGCAGGCCCAGGACGGCAACTTTGAGAGCGCCGTGGTCGTCGCGGATGCGGACCTGGACGGACGCGCCGAGATCTATTCTCCCGCGGGCTCGGACAACGCCCTCTACTGCTTCGACGCCCTGACCGGCGACGTGCGCTGGACCTTCCCCATGTATGGCGGCGCGG
>JAAEQP010001502.1 GCA_024231375.1 bacterium
AACGCCTCCAGACACAGAAGCACCCTCTCCGGTAAGGTCGTTCATTCTTGAGAATCGCCATCCGCGTGCGGGGAGTTTCGCTTGACGGCCTGGAGGGCAAAACAGCAGTAACCGTTTATCGCGCGTTCGATGTCGCGTGTCCCAAGGCAACGTTGACGATGAACTGCACGTCGAGGGCGTCTACGCGTTCGTCGCCGTTGAGGTCCGCCTCCGGCGCGGACGAAAGCCCCAGGGCGGCGTTCACCACAAGCTGGATGTCCGACGCATTGGTGACTCCGTCGCCGTTGACGTCGCCCGCCGGGTTCTCTGAGGAGTACCGCGCGAGCACGATGCCGTCCCTCGGCTGCAGGGTCACGCTGGACACGGGCAGTCCGTCGTTGTAGCGTGCTGTAGAGCGGACGTGCAGGGCGTCGGCGATGCAGGAGGCGCCATCGAGGTTGCGGATGCGGACGTACGCCGCGTCGTCCGGATCGAGGTGCACGCTGGCAATGGTGTGCCATTCGTCGCCGCCAGTGCGCTGGTCGAGTGTCGTTGAGCCGACAACCTGGCCGTTGGCTACGACTTCGTATCGAACCGATGCGCTCCACAGCCACGACGTGGGCGCGGCCGGCCACCACGCCGCAATGGTGTACGTATCCGATTCCGGGATGTCGAGCGGGTACCGTGCCTGGTCCGCGAACGAGATGGATTGGCGGCACCCGTCGCCCCAGTCATGGTAGAACGGTCCCACTGCTTGCCATTCGCCGCTGTCGTAGGTGACATTGCGCCACGCCCCGGTGGTTTCAAAGGCCGCGTCGCTGTCATCCAGGATGTATTCGTGGCGGGGAGCCTGATTGCCGAGCAGGCGGCGGAGGCCTTCGCCCAGGGGGACTCTTTGAGGGGCGCGCGTGGGGTTGAGCAGGACCACGCCGTTCGTGAAATCCCTCCGGAAAACCTCAGCCGTGCGTGCGTACAGACGCACATCGTCGAGCCAGACGCTCCCCGTCGTCTCGCCCACCATGAACTGCAAGCGCGAGTCGCTCGTTGTGGCATTGGCCTCGAAGGAGACCGTGTACTCACGCCACTGGGTGTCCAGTTCCACGCTACGCCACAGCCCGTAGTTGTCCCAATCCGGGCTGCCTTTCTGCGCGCTGAGCGTTATGTTCCGGGTGCGGTCACTCTTCGCCCAGAACACAACGTCGTAGGCGACGCCCTTCGCGAACGCGCGATCATACTGCCCGAAATCGACCAGCCAGCAGTCGCCGTTCGTGGCGAGCACGTCGACGCGCGCCGACGTGTCGCCCTCGGCCGCATCGGTTGTGTCGAGCGAAACGGTGGCCGCATAGCCGTCGTCAGCGTTAAACCAAAGCCGCCACAGAGACAAGGGAGTGGGGGAGGAGCCATCCTCGAACGACCCATTCTCAATCCCGTTCGTGACCGCGTCGGCATTCAACGTCACGCGCGTTGCCGGGCCCAGAGGATACCCCAGATCGAAATCCAGTTCGTCGTACCACCAGTCGTTTCCGTGCCAGGTGTCGCCGAATTCGTGCGCGAAATAGCCGTCGAACATCAGCGTCAGCGCCAGGCCGAACCGCATGGACGGGTAGTACGTGCGCGCGAACTCGAGGGTCGATGCCGGGACATCGTCCCAAGGGGTGTAGCCGTAGCCATAGGCGATCTGGTCCGGCGGCGTCGACTCCAGCATCGTGGCCGTAGGGCGGCGCGCGGACGATTCCCACGAGGCATACAGTTCCCACAAGTCGAGAAAGCGGTACTTGTCCTCGAGCACGTCGGCCGTGAGAAACCCCATACTGATGCCGTTGAAGATGTCCGCGATGCCGGGTTCGTGGATGTCCATGGTGTGTCCGTTGATGATGGCGAAGGGCATGAGTGCACGAAATGCCT
>JAAEQP010001503.1 GCA_024231375.1 bacterium
CCGCGAAAGAAGCCAGGGACAGACCCGTCTCGCTGCGCTCGCTGGGGTCAGTCCCGCTCTTTCGCTTCTGTTTTCGCGCACATGTGACTTCTTCAACAGCCCCACAGCAACCAATTGTAGCGCCCCATCCCATCGATCTCGGCTTCGGTGAGTCGTGGTACCGCACACCGGTCCCGGACAGGGGTGGCGGGTAGTCCGAAAGCGGGGACAGTCCCGTCTCCGACCGCCTAGGGCGGACTCCGCTTGGTACAGGTCCCGCTCGCGCGGGGTCCCCGGTTTCTCCTTCTCCTGGCTTCTTCGCGCCTTTCTCGGCTCCGTGACGGTACTTACGACAAGCGTGTGCGGCGGACGGGTGTCTTTTGCTATACTGTTTTTTCAACGCGAAGAGGCAGACTCTGGTAAGGAACCGTTCGAATGGCACCCTCTGAGACCCACCCGGCGGACACGGACGCCGTTGTTGACACGCCGCTGCTCGATACGATCGATGGGCCGGCCGACCTGAAGAAGCTGTCGATTGACGAGCTGAAAGCGCTGGCCCATGAAATCCGATGCAGGATTATCCGTACTGCGTCCAAGAACGGCGGGCATCTGGCGCCCCACCTTGGGGTCGTGGAACTGACGATCGCTATCCACTATGTCTTCGACACGCCCCGCGACAAGCTGATCTGGGATGTGGGCCACCAATGCTACGCCCACAAACTGGTCACCGGTCGACGGGACCAGTTCGACACCATCCGCAAGAAGGGTGGATTGAGCGGATATCCGAAGATCGATGAGAGCGACTGCGACGCGTTCGGGACGGGCCACAGTTCCACGTCGATTTCGGCGGCACTGGGTATGGCCGTGGCGCGCGACCGACGCGGGAGCAGCGAACGGGCCATCGCCGTCATCGGCGACGGCGCCATCACGGGTGGCATGGCCTTCGAAGCCTTGGCCCACGCCGGACATCTCGGCACGGACCTCTTGGTCGTTCTAAACGACAACAAGATGTCCATTTCGCCCAGCGAAGGCGCCCTGTCCGCCTACTTCAGCCGGCTCATCACCGGCGGGTTGTACAACAAGGCCCGCGAAGACGCCCACGCCTTCATGGAACGCATGCTGGGCAAGGGACTCATCACCCGGGCTGCCTCACGTCTCGAGCACTCGCTGAAAGGATTCCTTACCCCGGGCAGCCTGTTCGAGGAACTGGGCCTCAAGTACGTCGGTCCCGTGGACGGCCACGATCTCGATACACTCATCGAATGCTTTACCAATCTCAAGGGCCTGCACCGGCCCGTATTCTTCCACGTGGTCACCACGAAGGGGAAGGGGTATCAGTACGCCGAAGAAGATCCCACCCTTTACCACGGCGTGAAGGCTTTCAATATCGAGACCGGTGAATTCGAATCGCCCAAGACGGCCGACGAAAAGCCCAAGGCCAAGACCTTCACCGACGTGTTCGCCGCGTCGCTTATCGACGAATTCGAGACCGACCCGAGCGTGGTGGGCATCACGGCCGCCATGCCGACGGGCACGGGACTGTCCAAGGTCGCGCAACGCTTCCCCGACCGCGTGTACGATGTGGGGATCTGCGAGCAGCACGCCGTGACCTTCGCGGCCGGCCTGGCGGCCTCGGGCGCACGTCCTGTCTGCGCCATCTACTCGACCTTCCTCCAGCGCGGCTACGACCAACTGCTCCACGACGTCTGCATGCAGAACCTTCCCGTGGTCTTCGCCATCGACCGCGCGGGCGCCGTGGGCGAGGACAGTCCGACCCAGCAGGGGGCCTTCGACCTGTCGTTTCTGCGCGTGGTACCCAAACTGCCCGTGCTGGCGCCGCGTGATGGCGTCGATCTCTCGGCCATGCTCAAGTGGAGCCTCAAGCAGCCGGGTCCTGTGGCCATTCGCTACGCGCGAAGCGCCGCGCCCACCATCGGCGACGCCGAACGCCCGTCAGACGTCCTGTCGGCGCAAACGTTGCGCGATGGAACCGACGCGGTTCTCCTGGGTGTGGGTCCCATCCTGGCGGCCTGCCTCCAGGCGGCCGAATCGCTCGCTTCGGAAGGACTCTCGGTGCGCGTGGTCGATGCTCGATGCTGCAAGCCTTTGGATGCCGACATGCTGGACGAGATCAAGGGCCTGCCAATCCTGACCGTCGAAGAGAACAGCCTGCTGGGTGGGTTTGGTACGGCGGTCATGGAACACTACGCGGAGCAGGGCCAACTCGACTCCGTCCGGCTCAAGCGGCTCGGGTTCCCCGACACCTATCCGCCACACGCCTCCCGCGACGAGCAACTGACGGATCTGGGCCTCGATGGACCAGGTATCGCCAACAGTGTTCGCGCCTTTCTAGACGCTTTGAAATAACGCACTCGCCGGGCGAGCGCTGGACAAAGCGATTGTCACGAGCCTCGGTTTGGGGTATGCTCGGTGGCACGATTTCAAGGCTCACGGCTTCATTCAGATTCAGTTCCACGCCATGAAGGTGACCGTAGTATGAAGTGGCATTCTCCATTTTCGCGCCTGCCCATCCGATCCAAGCTGCTGGTCGGGTACACGGCCGCCTTTCTTCTGGCTACGTTCGTCGGGAACGCCCTGCTGTATTCCGTGGTGCGTCACGCCATCGAGCGCAACATCGAGAGCGAACTGCAGGTCTCCACCGCGGGCATATTGAACATGGTCAAGACCGCCGCGACTTCCTCCATTCGCAGTCACTTGCGGGGCGTGTGCGAGTCGGGGCTGCAGATCGTTCAGTACCATCACGGCCGCTACCTGTCCGGTGCCATTACCGAAGAGATGGCCAAGGCGGAAGCCGCCGAGGATCTGCTCAATCTATCCATCGGCGAGACAGGATACGTGTACTGCGTGGACACTAGCGGCGTCCTTCGCGTTCATCCTGAGCCGACCCTCGTCGGGGAAGATATCTCGGAGAACGAGTTTGTTGGCATTCAGAAACGGGAACGCACCGGCTACATTGAATACGATTGGGCCAATCCAGGTGAGGAAACGACTCGGGCCAAGGCCCTCTACATGACCTACTTCGGCCCTTGGGACTGGATTGTCTCCGCCTCGTCCTATCGTGACGAGTTCGAGGGATTGTTCAGCGTAGACGATTTCCGTGACCGAGTCCTTTCCATCACTTTCGGAGAAACAGGCTACCCCTACGTCATGGACAGCCAGGGAAACCTGATCATCCATCCCAAACTCGAGGGTACCAACATCTACGACTCGCGCGACTCTTCGGGCCGCATGTTCATCCGCGAGATATGCGCTCGAAAGAACGGCAAGATCGTCTACCCTTGGCGCAATCCCGGTGAGCCCGAGCCGCGCGAGAAGCTCGTCATCTTCAACTACATCCCCGAGTTGGATTGGATCGTGGCGTCCTCCAGCTATTTGGAGGAGTTCTACACGCCCCTGCAGACCATCGGATATACCATGCTGGCTACGGTGGGACTCATGCTCCTGCTCGTGCTTCCGGTCACTTGGTGGCTGTCCACATCCATCACCGCACCGCTCCATGCCATCATGCGCAGGTTTGCCCATGGGACCGAGGGGGACATGTCGGGCCGGCTGGATACCACACAGGGCGGCGAGATCGGCCAGCTTGCCGGGTATTACAACACATTCATGGAATACCTGGAGAGTTCGAGCCGTCGGCTCACGGAATCGGAGGAGAACTACCGCGGCCTGTTCGAGAATGCAGCCGAGGGCATCTTTCGCGCCGGTGCGGACGGGGCGTTTCTGAGCGTCAACCCCGCCCTGGCGACCATGTTGGGCTACCCCAATCCCCAGTCGCTGATGAGGAGCGGTCGCGATCAGGGCCGCCGTCTTCTGGCAAACGGTCCCCCAGACACCAACGTCGCAATGCTGCTGGACGAAAAAGGAGAAGTGCGTGGGCAGGAGATTCTGTTCCCGCGAACTGATGGAAAGGAAGTCTGGCTCTCGATCAACGCCCGGGCGGTACGCGGTTCTGAGGGAAAGGTTGTGCGCCTGGAGGGGTTCGCGTCGGACATCACCGGTCGCAGGCGGATGGAGGACGAGCAGCGAGAGACCCAACTCGAACTGGAGCACCGGGTGGAGGACCGCACCGCCGAGCTCTCCAGTTGGGTGAGCGAGCTGGAGCGGAGCAACGCTGAGGGAGCCCTCCTGCGCGAAATGGGCGCGATGCTCCAGGTCTGTCGGCAGGAGGATGAAGCAATACCGGTCGTGGACAAATATCTGCGGCTGTTCTTCCCCGATGATACGGCCGTTCTTTACACACAAGATGCTGAGGATCGGTTGCTATTCGTACCCGTGGCTGGAGACGATGTAGACACCGAATCCTCACGACCGCCTCTGATCCGCGACGAGTGCTGGGCGTTCCGTCAAGGGAAACCTTATCTGCTGATGAATCCCGGCGATGGTGTCCCCTGCAGCCACACGGGCGATAGCCAATGCAATCGCGCTGAGAACGGTTCCCTGTGCGTTCCCTTGGTCGCCCAAGAGGAATCGACGGGCCTCCTGCACATCGAGTTTGGGGCTCCTCAGGACGAGGGGACTGCCCCCGGCTCGGACACACACAACGCCCTGGTGGCGCACAAGCAACGGCTCGCCGTGACCATCGCCGAGCACTTGGCGCTGGCCCTGTCCAACCTCAAGCTGCGCGAGACCCTCCGAATCCAGTCCATCCAAGATCCCCTCACCGGCCTCTTCAACCGCCGGTACCTCGAGGAGTCGATGGGGCGAGAGATGAGTCGGCTGCGGCGCCAAGGAACGTCCATCGGCGTCATCATGGCCGACCTGGATCACTTCAAACGAGTCAACGACTCGCACGGTCACGAAGCCGGAGATGCGGTTCTGTGCGCCTTCGGGGATTTCCTGCGCACCCAGACACGCTGCGAAGACATCGCGTGCCGGCTCGGTGGCGAAGAGTTTGCCATCGTCCTCATGGACGCTTCGATCGAGGCAACCCGGGCCAAGGCACAGGAGTTGTGCGACGGCGTGCGTGACATCATGGTGAGGCATGAGGGCGAGGAGATCCGGTTCACGATTTCCATGGGCGTCGCCGGATGCCCGGTACACGGCGAATCCCTGGAAGAGGCTCTCCAGGCCGCGGACAAGGCTCTCTATCAAGCCAAGGAGCGTGGCCGCGACAGGGTCGCTGTGTCAGAAGGGGGCGTCGGGGAATAGCCTGGGGAAAGCCGCCGATTTGGGGGACTCACACCGACTCCATCCAGAGGTCGTCCCCCTCATGACTGATATCGGCATGGCGCACGGCGTTCTTCCGCGGCTCGAAATCCGTGGGCGAAGGCGTCGGGTATTCCTGATTGAAGCAGGCCAGGCAGAAGTCGTCCATGCCGTAGCCCGTAGAAGCCACCAGGCCCTCCAACGTCTGATACACCAGCGAATCGACCCCAAGGTACTCCGCAATTTCGTCTACCGACATCTGCGAGCCGATGAGGCGTTCCCGTCGAGGCGTATCGATGCCGTAGTAGCAGGAGTCGATGATGGGCGGGCAACTCACCCGGAAATGGATCTCCTTCACCCCGCACTGGCGTAGCATCTTGATAATCTTGCGGGCCGTCGTGCCGCGCACGATGCTGTCGTCTACCAGCACGATTCGCTTGCCTTCAATCGCGCTTCTGGTTGGGTTGAGCTTGATCTTAACGCCGAAATCGCGGATCTGCTGATCGGGCTCGATGAACGTGCGTCCCACATAGTGGTTGCGAATGAAGCCCATGTCGAAGGGGAGGCCTGATTCGTGCGAGTAGCCTAGGGCCACCTGATTGGATGAGTCCGGAACGGCCATGACCAAGTCCGCATCAACCGCGGCGTCCTGCGCAAGCCTGCGCCCGAGTTGCTTGCGCACCTCGTCCACACTCTTGCCAAACACCACGCTGTCGGGCCGCGCCACATACACGAATTCGAAAATGCACGGCTTCGGTTTGGCGGGTGGGAACGGCTTGATCGATTCGATACCGTCCGCGGAAAGCACCACCACTTCGCCCGGCTCGACTTCGCGCACCCATTCGGCATCGATGATATCCAGTGCGCAGGTTTCGCTGGCGAGCACGTGGGATCCGCCCAAGCGTCCGATCCATAAGGGACGGAACCCCAACGGATCGCGTGCGCCGATGATCCGGTGGCCATCTGTCGCCAGCAGACTGTACGCGCCCTTGACCCCCTGAAGCGCGTCCACGACTGCATCAACGAAACTGTCCTTCTTCGAATGCGCAATGAGGTGAATAACCACCTCGCTGTCGGTCGTCGACTGGAAAATGGCGCCGTTCGCCTCCAGATCTTCGCGCAACGTGGCGGCGTTGACAAGGTTGCCGTTGTGGGCAAGGGCCATGGACCCGTGAGCGTAGTTCGCGGCCAAGGGCTGAACGTTCTTCAGCGTGCTGGTCCCATACGTGCTGTAGCGCACATGACCGATGGCGATGTCGCCTTTGAGCCGCGACAGCCGATGGATCTTGTTCTTGGGGAACACGTCGGAAACCAGACCGGTCCCCACGTAGCGGGTGAGGTTGCCATCCTCGCCGCTCACAATGCCGGCCCCTTCCTGGCCCCGGTGCTGGAGCGAGTACAGCCCCAGGTAGGTCAACGTAGCGGCTTCCGGATGGCCAAACACGCCGAAAACACCACATTCTTCGTGGAGCTTGTCGTCACAGGGGTCCATGAAGCATCCTCTCAGTGGCCGGAAAAGGTACCCAATTCAATCCGATGCGCTACAGGTCGTCGCGGCCCGTGATGCGCCGATAGGCCTCAAGATACTTCTCGCCGGTCTTCTCAACGATGTCGTCAGGTAGCGGCGGCTGGGGCGAGTCCTTGTCCCAATCCGTAGTCTCCAGCCAATCGCGCACAAACTGCTTGTCGAAGCTGGGCTGGCCCTTTCCGGGCTCATACTGGTCCGCGGGCCAGAAGCGCGAAGAGTCGGGCGTCAGCATCTCGTCGGCGAGAACCAACGCGCCGTCCAGAACGCCGAACTCAAACTTGGTGTCGCACAGTATGATCCCGCGTTCTTGCGCGATGGAGCGGCCACGCTCATACACGTTCAGCGCCGCTTCCGAAGCTGCCGTGCACCAGTCGGCGCCGATGATCTTCGCGGCCTCTTCGGCGGGGATGTTGATGTCGTGACCGTCCGTGGCCTTTGTGGCCGGCGTGAAGATGGGCGTCTCCAGCTTGCTGGATTCAACCAGGCCGCTCGGGAGTTTGATGCCGCACACCGACTCGTTCTGCCGGTATTCCTTCCACCCGCTCCCCGCCAAGTACCCGCGGATGACGAATTCGACGGCGAACATGTCGCATTTGTGTACCAGCATCGAGCGTCCCTCGAATTGGTCCGCGTGAGCTTGAAAGTCCTCGGGAAAGTCAGCAATGTCCGCCGAAATCAGGTGATTGCGGATGATGTCTTTGGTCTGCTCGAACCAGAACAAGGAGATCTGCGTCAACACCTTCCCCTTGTCGGGGATGCCCACGGGATTTACCCAGTCAAAGGCCGAAATGCGGTCCGTGGCGGTGATGATGAGCGTGTCGCCCAAATCATAGATGTCGCGGACTTTGCCCCGCGCGGCTGGCTCACGGTTCGGCAGATTCGTCTGACAAAGGGCTGCGTTACTCATGGTGATCCCGGCCTCCTCGTTCACGTCCACTGGTTTCAAGCGATTAGAAAAAGGTTCCCTGCAAGTGACTCTTGTTGATGTCCAGAAGTTCGTCCAACACGGCGCGCGAGCCACGGGCATCCGGCATCAGGGGATGCATCAGCATGGCCTGAAACGCCGTCTCCCGGTCGCCGGACACCGCCGCCTGCACGGTCATTGTCTCGTAGGCCTTCACCAACTGCATCAGGCCCCGAATCGCCGGGGCGGGCGTTTCCTGCGGGATGGCCGTGGCGCCCTTGCGCCCGATGATGGCGGACAATTCCACGGATGCGTCGTCGTCGAACGTGGGCACGGCGCCGTTGTTTCGACAGCACACGATCTGCCGGTTCTGGGTATCGTTCTCGATAGCCGAAATGAGATGGAACGCCGCTGTGGAGTAGTGGGCGCCTCCGCGTTCCGATAGCTCCGCGGGTTTCTCGTTCAATTCCGGCTGCTGGTACTTGTCGAACAAGGTTGCCTCAATCCCCACGACCTCTTCGCCTCGGGTCTTCTCCTTGGTCTTGAGATGGTCGAGCACGGCGTCCGTGGCATAGTAATATTGAAGGTACCCGTTGGGAAGCACCTTGAGGCTTCGCATGGCCTCAAGCATCTCCTCCCGGACAGCCTCCTGCTCCCATTCCTCGGCAGCGTGCTCCATGAACGTGTCCAGCATCGTTTGCGTCTGGTCCGCACCCGCAATCTTCAGGCCGCGAACCCAAGACAGGTGATTCAGGCCGACGTAGTCGAGTTCCACGTCCTCCATGGCACAGCCGGTATGCTTGACGATGTCCATGATCATGCAAATGGGGACGTTGCACAGGCCCACGCTCGTGATTGAGCTGTGTTTGAGAAGGGCCTCGGTCACGATGCCCGAGGGATTGGTGAAATTGATGAGGTAGCCGTCCGACGCCAACTCTTCCATGGCGTGGGCGATGTCCAGAATGGGGGGGATGGTGCGCAACGCGCAGGCGAATCCGCCCACTCCTGTCGTTTCCTGCCCCACGATGCCATGTTTCAGACCCAGTTTCTCGTCGTTGATACGGGCCTGAATACCCCCAACGCGTAGCTGCGTAACGACGTACTTGGCATCCTTCACCGCCTCGCGCATATCGCCCGTGGCATGCACCGCGAACGGCGTCCCGTGCTTGTCGGACATCCGCTGGGCCAACCCGGACGTGATGGCGAGACGCTCCTGGTTGGGGTCCATCATCCAGACTTCCGTGACCGGGATCTGGTCCAGTCTGGAGAACAGGCCGTCCACCAATTCGGGGGAATACGAGCTTGCGCCGCCGATTACCGCAATCTTCATGAGTTCGGTTCCTTGCGGGAGAGAGTGTAATCCGTTTAAGCCACTGCCCTGAAACGTGTTAGGGCTTCGTGGCGTGCCAACGAGGAAGTAATAAGCAGATGATACTTACCCGGCGGATCAAAGTCAACCAAACAGCGCTGGCAGGACTGCGAGCGCCCCGCGTGCCCGTTCCGTAGATACCTCGAATACAGCGGCGTGGCGCGGCGTTTCTGTGATTGGACCCCGCGTGCGCGAGGCCGCGCTCAAAGAAGGCGCGTTCACGGTACAATGAAGTGCAGGCGGGAACTTTCACCGTCAGTTGAGGGATAGACTGAAGATTAGAGAGATAGTCTGCCCAATGGGCCGCAACCCGGAGGCGTTGAGCATGTTCGGAAGACGCAGGAAGAGAATTCGGGCGAAGGAATTCGTCCTTGAAGACGCACAGGGCCACGAACGCGCTTCGCTGTCGGTGGACGACGAGGACAATGCCGTGTTGAGCTTCAAGGACAAGCTCGGGCAGACCCGGCTGTTTCTCGGGCTGACCGAGGACGGTACGCCGCGGGTGAGCCTGCAATACGCGAAAGGAAGAGGGTCCATCCAGCTCGAGGCGAATGACGCACTCGAATCGGCCGCTATCATCATCACCGGGCCCACAGGCGTCGCCCAAGTGGTGCTTGCCATTGCCCAGAACGGACAGCCCGCGATTGCACTTCTCGACGAAGACGGCAACCTCAGCTTCCCAAACCCTTCCCAGGCCACACCCGACGGCGGTGACGACGGTCCTCGTGGATTCGACTGGGATTCCATCCTGCGACGGTGAACCACGGATTTGAACCGGATGCCAAGCCGCCTCTCTTTCAATCGTGTCAACGGGTTACGTCACACCTGCGCGTACGGGCGCGGCGCAAGCATCAGGTCCATTGCTTACGTCCGGTCAACGCGGTAGAATGAAACGGCATGATTGACTACAACGTAATCTATGACATCCCATCGATCCTCTGTGGATTGTTGCTCATCCCCTACCTCATGTGGGGGGTGCATCTCCTCCGGCGGCGCATCAGTCCGCGGGGCGAGGCAGCCACCCTGTTCGGCGTGGTCCTATTCCTGATCGTCGAGATGTCGCTGCTCAGAGGGTGGCTGTCGCACCACCCCGTACACCTCATTCTAGCGGGCCTTGGGCTGGTCGTGTCGTCTTTGGCGCTCTACGGACCGATCCTCGTTTCGTTCACCTCCCACCTTTTCACCGAGATGGTGATGCCGCGCGGCGCACCGCCCTCGAACGAACCACCCTACGGCGCGGCCGAAGGCATGGAAATGCGGGGGGACTTTGAAGGCGCCGCACGAGAGTACACGGCGCTGGCGCGCATGTTTCCGAAGCTGCCACGTCCGGCCTTGGCGGCCGCGGACAACTTCATGAAGACCGACAATCCGGACAGAGCTGTGGAGTGGTTCGAGAAAGGTCTCGCCCTGACTTCTTCCGACAAGGAAGCCTTGCCCATCACGAACCGGCTGCACGAAGTGTTTGCACGAATTCTCCACAAACCGGATGACGCACGCCGGGTGCTGGAGGATTACCTGAAGCGGTTCCCGGATTCGGATCATGTCGGCAGAGTCCAGTGCCGACTGGACCGGTTCGCCGCCCAGCCAGAACCGGAAGAAGCCGCACTAGTCACTGCGATGGAGGAGGTGCGTGACGCCGCCGCTCCTGCGGAGGATTCGGACGGACCTCAGATGGCGATGTTGCCCGGGGATGAAGAGGCTTCCGCTCCTGTCGTGTCCACTGTGCCCAATGAGGGTGAGGCGACGCGTGACAAGGCGGATTTCGAGATAGCCGATGACGAAGGGCCCCAGATGACCTTTCTCCCCGACGACGATTGACCGGGGGGAGGTCCTCGGAGAGGGTTAGGGTGCCGGCGACCCGCCCGGCATTTCGGTGGGGATGATCAGTTTCGCGCCGCCCGCCTCATTGACGATGTCCATGACACGGACCACCTTGCCGAAGTCCGCGCGTTCGTCGGCCCGCAAGACCAGCCGCGATTCCGGTTCGTCCGCGATCAGGCGCGTCACCACATTTCGCAGTCCATCCTCGTCCACCCGATCCGTTCCGACGAAGTAGGCACCCTCGGCGTTTACGGTGATCTCGTGGAGTCCAGCTTCCTTCACTGCGGCCGTCTTCGCGTCGGGGAGCGCCACGTCAATGCCGAACTGCTCGCGAAACGTGGAACTGACCATGAAGAAGATGAGAAGCAGGAA
>JAAEQP010001504.1 GCA_024231375.1 bacterium
CATCTAAATAGGGACAGTCACCGTTTATTTGCATAATAGACGGTGACTGTCCCTATTTAGATGCGGCGTGACTACATGTCCCCAAACCAAGATGGCTGACACAGAGGTCGGCCCTACCACGGCTCCAGTGAACATCGGAGGGACTGCACAAACGGAGCAGCACCGTGGTGGCGGCGCGCTACCGCGCGCCCGGCTCTGCGTCAGCAGAGCTCTACCCCGGCGAGGCATCACTTCTTCGGTAGGGTCGCGCTCCGTCGCGACCGTCTTAGCCCACATCGTGGCCACCTCGCGAAAAGAGCGATCCATGGGGCACGCTTCCGCGTGCCCTGGCCCCCCTGAGGCCGCTCTACTCCCCCACGCTCACAAACGCGCTGGCGGTCCGTTGGCGGCTGTCCCAATCGAGCTTGAGCCATTCGCCCTTGTGCTCGAACTCGATGTGGGTGGACGGATACTCGGCATGGCCGTAGGGGTTGTCGTACCGAGGATAGTCGTCAAGATTCACGACGGCGCCGTTCTGCTTGAAAGGACCGCGCCAATCGAACTCAAGCCGGCCTTGGGACGGCGATTCGTACCACACGCTGAGACCACGCGTCCACAGCGTGGCGCCCAGGATGCGGTCCATGAACGTCTCGAAGGATCCGACCTCGGCGCGGCGTCCTAACTCGCAGATCCAGATGTTGGTCTTGCCGTGGGCGATGACTTCCCGCTTGTCCGGATCGTTCTCGCGATCTTGTTGCCAGTGGTACGGCTGCTGCGACCACAACGCGATGTATCCGTCGCCCTTCCGTCCAAAGATCCACCCGTCCTGCTCGTGGACCTCGTCGAACCGGTCCCTTGGGAAGAACGCGTGTGTGAACAGCAATTCATGCGTCACGTACAGGCCGGGCCGCGTGTTGATCTTGTACAGGGAAACGACCACGTTGCCTGTCTGCGCGCACCGGGGCAGCGACCCGTAACCCACCCAGTAGCTCGGCGACTTCCCCCTGATCCTCGCCGGATGCGTCGTGAAACATGTGGTCTCGGGACTAAGCGTCGCCTGCCAGATGCTCTGCTGGTCGCCACCGAATCCGGGGCGATGGTCCTGGGCCGTGCTCAGCATGTAGTCGGGCGTCCGGTACGTGTGGATGTTGGCGGCGTTCCGCATGTTTCGCGTCAAATCCTTGCGGAAATACCAACAGATCAGCGGCATCGCGTGGAGCTTGCGCCCCGCGTCGATGATCTTCTTCTGTTTCTTGAACCCTTCGAAGAAACTGTTGTCCCACATGTTGTACTCGTCGAACATCCGTAGCGAGTTATTGATGGTCTTGCGATGGCTGTACGCCTCCAACCCGAAGAAGAACATGCCGTCCTCCAGCAGGTCGTAGTCGAGGCCGAACTTCGGTGCATCGTCGATATCGATGCCCATGCGTTGCCGGTTGAGATACTCGGGTTGCTCCGTGTCCCACGCTATGGACTCGAACACCTTCGGCATCCGATACTTCGGACTCAGGGCGAAATGCACCGTGGACATGTTGCCGAGGCTGAACCTGGACACCCCGAACAACAACTTCTGCACGGACCCGATGTGGTCACTCGTGCCGCTCTTCTTCTCGCGCTCGTACGTGCGCCCGTGCGCGCTGGCGAAGCTTCCGCGGAATGTGTTCAACGCCATATCCGCCACGAGCAGGTCGACGACCATCCGCGCGCGCTCGGCGATCTCCTCATCCTCGCAGAAGTCAACCAGGTTCAGCAGCGGCGGCAGGTCTTCGTTGTAGTACACGTTCGACAGCCATTCGCTGAACCCCGTACGGAACCGCAGATCGAGCCACCGCATCACGCGCGGCCGGAAGCGATCCATCTGCTCACGGCCCGTTCGGCCGCTGTTGGTGAAGGTCTCGTCCGGGTAGAGCTGCCCCGCCAAGTACCCCGCCGTCGAGAACAGTATCAGATGGTTCTCCGACCACGTACACATAGAATCAATGCCGGGCTCGTCGGGCCAGTACTTGAAGTTCAGCACACCCTCCCGGCACTGAGCCTTGATCGTGTCGCTCAGCAGGGGACTATCCGGGAACTGGTAGAGAATCCGCAAGATCCCCTGCAACGCGAAGTCCGCGCAATCCCTGCGTTCGGCCATGCGGCCCAGAGGCCACTGAATCTGCTGCTCGTCAGGCAGTTGACCGTGATACAACCGTACCGCTTCGGAGAAGGGGCCGTTGCCTCGACTCTTAAGCGTAAGGTCGAAGTACGCCTGCCGCCGATCGGCGAAGGTGTCCGCGGTCGGTCGCGCGGCGAACGAGTCGTGCATGTACTCGGTGGGATACCCAGGCGGCCTGGGAGCCAATTCGCCGGCGTACGCGGAGTGCGTCGCGGCAGCGAGCGCCAAGGTCAACAGGGCTATCTTACCGTGCATTGGGATTCCTCACTTGCGCGGGCGATCCAGTTCCACTCGCGCCTTGATCTTGAGTATCTATTTCCAGGCCGACCGCAGTTCGGCGACCTTCATATGCGTCACCGTACACGCGCTGCCTTCGGCGGCAAGCGACACCTCGTCGCCCTTTGCCATCACGCCCACCGGCATGTAGACCTCACCGCCGTTCGCGAAGATTTCGACGGTCGTGCGGTCCACCAGCACACGCAAATCCACCATGCCGTCTCGCATCCGGACCGGGGCCTCGCAGTCTCCGCAGCTCAGCGTCTGGGCCTTCGCGTCATACCGGACCGTCGTGCCGCGAACCGTGAGCGCCACCGCGCTGGCCTCGCCCATACTTATGGCGAGTTCAACGTCAAACAGATCACCGCTGATGTCAGAAAGCGGGTTCTCGCCCGGCTTGAGCGTCACGTCCTGCAACTCGTGGACCTTCTCATGCACGTTCTCGATCTCACCCACGGGTTCCGTGAACATCCGCACACCGTCGTCCGTCGTCCGCAGCGTCAACACGCACGGGAACAACATCATCTGATTGAAC
Source organism: bacterium (assembly GCA_024231375.1). The sequence goes on from JAAEQP010001504.1 coordinate 2,946, forward strand.
GGCATGCCTGGCGTGGCCACACGCCCCCACCCGATCTGGATGCGGCGGCCGTCCTCAGCGGGAAGGTCGCTGAACGTCTGCGAGGCATAGAAGCAGTTGCCGCAGTTGCCCTTGTGCTTGCCCGATTCCGCGGTGAACGTCTTGCCGTCGAACGCGCCGATGCTGTAGTCGCCGTCCGCACCGTAAACCACCCACTTCACTTGGTCCGGGTTGCCGTCCACGGCAAGCGGGAAGATCTCGGGACACTCGTAGTATCCGTCAATCCAACTCTGGTAGGTCCAAGCCTTCAGATCGGGCGACGTGTGAAACGCGATGCCCCTCTTGCCGTCGCGTTCATCATAGACCGCCATGGACCAGTGACCGCCCGGCTCGTACCAGATGATCTTCGGGTCGCGGCCCTGATGTTTCACCACGGGGTTGCCCTCGTAGTCCGTGAACGTCCGGCCCCGGTCGTTGCTGAACGCGATGCTCTCGCCCCGACCCGTGCTGGTATAGGCAGCGACAATGACGTCCTCGTCCCCCGTCTTGAACCCGCCGGTGTTAGCAACATCCACCAACGCGCCGCCCGAGAAGGCCCAGTCGCCGAACTCAGCCGGGTAGATTGCGATGGGCAGTTCTTCCCAATGCACGAGATCCGTACTGACCGCATGCCCCCAGTGCATATTGCCCCAGTTCCAGCCATACGGGTTGTGTTGGAAGTAGAGGTGATATTCGCCCTTGTAGTACACGAGTCCGTTGGGATCGTTGTTCCATCCCCGGCGCGGCGAGAAATGGAACTGCGGCCGCATGGGCTCCCGGTACAGGTCCTCGGCCCCCATGAAGCTGTCGG
>JAAEQP010001505.1 GCA_024231375.1 bacterium
CGAAGACCACGTCACCGACGGACTGAGCGACCCGTGGAAGAAAGTGGTCTACAAGGTCCTCCAGAACCTCGACAGTATGGTCGAGCCCTCCGACTTCCCTTGCTGGCGCACGGTCGACAAGGCGCTTACCGTGCTGAAGGAAGCACGCGAAACGGAACAGGACGTGTTCCTCTGGCTCGACTCGTTCCAGCCCCACGAGCCGTGGTGCCCCCCGGCCGAATTCGATACCTACGCCGATCCCGCGTACACAGGCCCCACGGTCGTAATGCCCCAGGGCGGCCCGACATCCGCGTGGGGAGACGAGAGCGTGGCAGGAAGAACGCGCAGTCTCTACGCGGGCGAGGCGGCGTACGTGGATCATTGCATGGGACGTCTCTTCAGTGGAATGCGCGAGATGGGTTACTTCGACGATTCCGTGGTCGTCATTCTGTCCGACCACGGTCATCCACTGGGCGACCACGGCAAGTTCCTCAAGGGACCGGACAGGATGTACAGCGAACTTCTCAAGGTGCCTTTCATCGTACGACTTCCCGGCGGCGAGCATGGCGGCAAACGCGTCCGGGACCTCGCCAGGTTCCCG
>JAAEQP010001506.1 GCA_024231375.1 bacterium
ATCTCCTGGCTCGGATAGCGATCAAACGCCACATGTCCGTCCATGTAGAGCACGTTGCTGCCGCCGGGAACGTGGCTGAAGTTGCCAGGCACCGTCGAGACCGCGTCCCACATGACGGGGATGTCGCTCTGGGCCCGTGCCGTGGCGGCGGGGTTGTTGATGTCGCTGATGAGGAACCGTTCGATTCCCTCACGCAAACGCATGACCGACCCGCCTGAGACATCCACGTCGCCGTCGAGCGTCTGTTGGATGGCAGCCAGATTCGCGGCCGATCCGTCCCAATCCATGCCGTGCGATGAGGTCAGCAGGGTCGCATAGAACTCGACGATCTGGGTCGGAACCGTGCCGCCATCCGCGGGAGCAGGCACGCCAACGGCGGCTGCAGCAACTGCGGCATCCGTGCCGGGGTCGTCCTCGTCGCACTTGTCGAAGAGCCAGCCGTAGTACTCGTAGCACCAGGAAGCGCGCCACCAGGCGCCGTCGTTGTAGCTGGCCGGGTTGGCCAGGATGCAACTTCCGTCGTCACGATACATGTCGTCCGGATCGACGCGCGCACTGGAGGGACAGATGAAGATGTTGGGGTCCGTGCAGTACTCGGGATAGATGTCGGCGCACGAAGGTGTGATGATGAAGCCCTGGACGCCCTGCATCTGATGCATGATCGGGGGGAACTTCTCGCCCTTGGCCTCGTTGGCATACATCTTCAGTACCAAGCCGAACTGTTTGAGATTGTTTGCGCAGCTCGCACGGCGGGCGGCCTCCCGCGCACGCGCAAGGGCCGGCAGCAAGATGGCGGCAAGAATGCCGATGATGGCAATGACGACCAGCAATTCGATGAGAGTAAAACCACGATTCCGCATAGAAGGTCTCCTTGAGTTCGGGATTGTTTCCACGACTTGCCCTGATACTATCAACCACACTGTGAGGTATGTCAACTGGCCTCCACACGGTGACCACCTACCAGCCTGCCATCGACAAGTGTTCACTACCCCTTCAGCCCCCCCATGGTAATCCCTTGGATGAAGGTGCGCTGGGTGAGGAAGAACAGTAGGATGATGGGCGAGACTACGAGGGTGGATGCGGCCATGAGCAGGTTCCAAGGCGTGCCGCCCTGCTGGCTCTGGAAGAACTGAAGGCCCAAGGCCAGGGTGAAGGTGTCCTGGTCGATGAGGTAGAGCAAGGGTCCGAGAAAATCGTTCCAGCAGTAGAGAAAGTGAAACAGAGCGACGACGGCGAGGGCGGGCCGAGCCAGGGGCACGATTACGCGCGCGAAGATGCCGAATTCGCTGCATCCGTCGATGTAGGCGGCGTCGGAGAAATCGCGGGGGATGGTGAGGAAGAACTGACGCAACAGGAAGACGTTGAAGGCGCTGGCGCCGAACCACGCGGGGATCCAGAGGGGCCGAAAGGTCCCGATCCAGTGGAGTTGCCGGAACACTCCGTATAGGGGCACCATGGTCACGGGGAAAGGAACCATCATCGTGGCCAGCAGCAGGATGAACACGGGTTCGCGCCACTTCCACTCGATCCGGCTGAATCCGTAGGCCACCAGAGCGCTGCTGAGCACGGTTCCCACAGTACCAAGCACGGCGATGACGATGGTGTTCTGGGCGTACTGGAAGAAGGGGATGTAGCGGACTGCCTCCAGATAGTTTCCCCATAGCACGGGGTCGGGGAACCATTCCGGCGGCATGCGCATGGTTTGGTCCAAGGGCTTCAGCGACGTTGATATCATCCACACCAGGGGAAACAGGAACAGGACGCTCCCGGTCATCAGGGTGCCGTGAACGAGGAGAGAACGCGCGGTACGCCGGTGCCGGGCCCGGGAGCGCGCCCTTGCGTCCATTTGGGTCCGTGCCTCATCCGCCATAGTACACGTGCCTCTTGCTCAGCCGATGAACCCCAAGCGTCAACCCCATGATGATCAGGAACAGAATCCACGCCATGGCGCAGGCGTATCCCATGCGGAGATAGCGGAACGCGCAGTTGTAGAGATACATGGCGTAGAAGGTCGTGGACCGTCCTGGTCCGCCCGCACCGTTGGTCAGCACGTAGGGCAACGCGAACACCTGCATGGCCATGATGAGACCGATGACCACGTTGAAGAAGATGGCGGGCGACAGCAGCGGCAACGTGATGTGGCGGATCTTCGAGAACGTGTGCGCGCCGTCCAGATCGGCCGCTTCGTAGAGTTGTTTGGGTACGTCTTGCAGCGCGGCCAGATAGATGACGACGGCATGGCCCACCCCCCACAAACTCATCAACACAATGGCGGGTTTGGCCCAGGTGGTGGATTGCAGCCATGTGGGGGCTTGGAGGCCGAGAGGCCTCAGGATGAAGTTGAGCACGTGGTTGACTACGCCGTATTCGCCGTTGAGCATCCACATCCACAGGATTCCGAGGGCCACGAGCGGTGTGAGCGACGGCAGGAAGAAGATGGTGCGGTAGATGGTCATGCCGCGTACGCCGGTGTTGAGCAACAGGGCCAACGAGATGGCCAGCACGGTCGACAAGGGAAGAAACAAGACCGCGAAGTAGACCGTGTTGCCGAGGGATGTCCAGAACACGGGATCCGTGGCCAGTTCCACGCAGTTCGAGGTTCCAATCAGGACGGGCGGTTTCAGTACCGAATAGTCGCAGAAGCTGTAGTACACCGAAGCGCACAGCGGGTAGGCGATGAATACGGAGAACCCGAGCACCCACGGCGAGATGAAGAGGAGGGCGTTTCGCAGATTGCGGCGTTCGCGTCCCGTCACTCTGGCGCCCCCCCTTCCGCGGCAGCGCGCCGGTCCATGCGATCCTTGGCCCGTTGCCACGTGCCGTCTACGCGCTGCTGCACTTGGGCCAGCGCGTGTTCGGGGGTGTCCTGATCGTACATGACGGCGTCAAACATGGCCGTAATCTCGTCTTGATACTCGAACCAGACACTCAGGCACGGTGAATGGGCCACGTTCTTGCTCGATGCCAAGTCGATGAACAACTCGATGTAGGGGTTGGGATGCTGTTCGAGGAAATCGGCACTCACCTCTTTCAGGGGCGTGAACTTGCGTTGGCCCAGGTTGAGGAGTTCGGCTCCTTCCTGCGAACTCAGGAATTGCATGAATTCGAAGGCCTCTTCGGGATGGCGCGCGCCGGCCGGAATGCAGATGGAGTCACATTCGGCCAGAGTCACGTTGGTCATGCCGTCCACGCCGGACGGGAAGGGGGCCGCCCCCCACTCCAGATCCGGCGCGTACTGGGAGATGAAGTTGGCCATCCACACGCCCTGCGCGACCATGGCCACTTTGCCGGTGAAGAAGGGGTTCTGAGGCGACGCGAAATTGCCCGCGACACCGCTCTGGAACCGGCGCAGTGGTTCCGCGCCGTACCGGTCCGAGTAACTCTGGACCCATTCGTAGGCGGCGAGATTCTCGGGCGTGTCGAAGGTAATGTCTTCGCCGTCCCACAGGTCGCCGCCGAACCAGAAGGGCCAGGACCAGGGCCACCAGCCGGGTTCCGCGGGCGAGAACCCAAGTTGCATCAGATGTCCGTCTTCGTCGTACTTGGTGAGTTGTTGGGCCATCTCGTCCAGTTCGGCGAGGGTGCGCGGCGGTTGTTCGGGGTCGAGGCCAGCGTCGCGGAACATGGCCTTGTTCCAATGCAGGGCAACCGTCGCGGGGGTGGTGGGAAGGCCGTACAACTCGCCCTGATACGAGTTGAGATCGAGGAAAACCTCGACGAAGTCCTCGCGGCGCATGCCGGCCTTGTCCATCAGCGGCGACAAGGGCGTGAGGGCGCGTTTCTCGGCGAAGGCGGGGAGTCCGTTGCTCCAGAGGCCTACCAGATCGGGCGGTTCGCCGCCGGCAATCGCCACGAGCACCTTCCGGTCGATCTGGCTCATGGTGATCAGGTCCACGAAAATACGGTCCTGCTTCTCGTTAAATCGATCCACGGTGGCGCGGATGGCGTCCCCTTCGAAACCGGTCCACTTCTCCCAATAGGTCACCCGGAGTCGTCCGTCGACGTACTCGTCGCGGGGTTCGGGGATGATTACGTTGCAGGAGGTGGTCAGGGACGCCAGGCAAATCAGCAGGGCAGAGCACATCTGTCGTCGCTTCGGTCCGCCGAATGGGCGGAAGGGCAACGCGCGCGTACCGATGTTGGATTGGAAGTGCATGAACCGGCTTCCCCGCTAACGTCGGCACGATACACGGGTGGGTGGATTGGACGCAAGGGCGGGAAGAGGAATCGGGGGCGCTTCCCAAGAACTTGGCTTGTCGTCGGGGAGCGTGACGCGAGGAAGCGTGCATGGCGCCTGAGGCAAGAGATCCTTCGACTTCGCTCAGGATGACATGGAGGGGAGTGGCCGTGCGGATGAGACTGGAGACCTGTCGGTCGTAGACCGAAAGCGGGGACAGTCCCGTCTCGCTCGAAGACTCGCTCGCTTGGGACAGTCCCCGTTTTCGGTCCCCGGACGCCCTTCTCGGAACACATTTTCGGTTACTTGTCTGCCGAAAGACAATCTGCTACAACACGAAGCATTCACACTTCATGCCATGTTCAACGGGAGGGTTTGCGCGTGCTTGGCCTTGGTGTCGTGATTGCTTGCTCGATGGTATCGGCTGGGGAGGAAGTGTATCCGTTGTGGGACCCGTCGGTTCCGTTTCCGAAGGCATCGGAGCTTGGGGCGCTCGAAGGGGTTCGGTTCAGTGTGATCAAGGAACGGGTACCGGAGGTCGATGGGTACAACTGGCTCCACGGCGTGGCCCTGGTGTGGCATAAGGACACGCTGTTCACGTTCTTCGGTCACAACAAGGGCAAGGAGAACACGCCCACCGAGATCGCCCAGGAGCGCCGCAGCACGAACGGCGGACGGACGTGGGGACCGCTCCGGCTGGTGGCGTCGCATACGGAAACGGAAGGGCGCAGCCATGGGGTGTACCTTTCGCATGAGGGGCAACTGTGGACCTTTCTTGGACGCTTCGGAGCGGCATACGCCAATTGCCGTGCGGAAGCGTTTCTTCTGGACGAGACAAAGGACGCGTGGGTTTCCAAGGGCATTGCGGCGGAACGGTTCTGGCCGTGCGACGAACCGCGGAGGATGGAAGACGGGAACTGGGTCATGGCCGGCATGGAGGTTGTGCCGCAGGGGAAATGGGCGATTCCGGCAGTCGCCATCAGTCATGGTGAGGATTTCACGAAATGGGACACGGTGACGTTCCCCGTGCCGAAAGAGTTCGAAGGCATCTGGGGCGAGACGACCGTCATCGTCACGCCTGACGAGTTGGTCGCGGTGGTTCGTAGCGGATGGAAACACGAGCAGGCCATGGTCTCTACGAGCACGGATTGCGGGCGGACGTGGACGCCTGTGCAGTGGACGAATCTACGGATGCCGTGTACGAAGGTGTATGGCGGCGTGCTCAGCACGGGCCAACGGTATCTGGTCGGGACCATCGTTGCCGACCACAATGGGAAGCGTCATCCTCTGAGCATTGCTGTCACGAAGCCCGGCGAAGAGACGTTCTCGCGGATCTTCCGGATTCGAGACGACGTGTTTCCTGAGGGGCCGGGCGAGTCTGTGGAGGGCGCGGCGCTCTCGTACCCCTATGCGGTGGAGTATGAGGGGGACCTCTACGTAGGGTATTCGAATGATGGAAACCGGGGACGGAATCTCAACAGTGGCGAGATGGCGGTGATACCTGTGTCAGTGCTGGTGGTGGAGTAGAAGCCGCAGGGGCTGTTGGAGAGGTCAGCGCACAGGGCAAGCCGCGGAGAATGCCAGGGACAGTCCCCGACGCGTGGCCCGCGACAACCTGGGGACAGCCACCCA
>JAAEQP010001507.1 GCA_024231375.1 bacterium
CAAAAGAGCTATTGCGCTTGCGTATTCCCTGCGTATAATACCTACATGACAACGGGAACAACAACCAACACCAAGACGGAGGGACGGACGATGGAAAAGGGGACCAAGATTCAGGCATGGCATTTCGAGGGGTACGAGCCGGCGACCGTCACTCGGACACGCGAGACCAAGCGCGGCACTAAGGTCTATTTCACATGGGACAACCTTCCCGGCGGCGCAGGGTTCATCCTCGGCCGCGGCTCGAAAGTCCTTTACACCGTCAAATGAGCACTCCAGCATATATCCGCGAAGCCGTCTCCCGTTGGCTAAAAGTCAACGGGTACGACGGCATATGGTGCGACGGTGTCCCGTGCGGTTGTCTCCGAGATGATCTCGCGCCGTGCGGTGAGTCTATGGACGAATGTACTCCAGGATATCGCCGCGAGTACACTGCCGACGAGGAGTGCGGTTGCGATTGTCAAGGCGAGGCCCACTGGCATGTCGGGCCTGAGTTAAAGACTGCATTTGGCGCTTCGGAAGGCACGTTTTGCGGCCGTTGCGGTGCAGAGTGGCGGGCGTTCAGAGACGGCGAGTGCCAGTTGTGCAAGAACCGGGGGCGCGGTCGACCAGCAACACCAACGGGAGGGACACCATGACCGCACGCGAGCACACCATGCGCAAGCGTTTCATCGACCACGCGCGCCGAGAGTGCGCCTACTGCCATCGGCCGTTCGACCTCGTCGACTGGTGCCGCGCCTGGCAGAAACTTTCCGAATCCGACCGCGACCTGTACGTGACCCGCCGCGGGTGGACCTACACCGCAGCGTAACCCAAGGAGACGAGATGCCCAGCAGATCGAAAACCATCAACATCGCCGACCACGACGGAGGGCTCAGGTCCGACGTGGAAGAACTCGGCGACTACCTCGGAATCCAGAACATGGCGGACACGATCCGCTACGCAGTCCGCCGGTTGCTGCAAGAGGAACGGCGCCGGAACAGCGCGGCCACGCGGGGCGACCTGTGAGCGACAACAACAGCAGTAGCGGCGGGGTTGGACTCTGCGGGCTTTTGTTCGTGGCGTTCATGGTTCTCAAGCTGTGTGGAGTTATCGGGTGGTCGTGGTGGTGGGTTGCGGCGCCGCTGTGGATTCCAGCCGCTATCGCCCTCATGGTCTTGCTCGTTATTGCGGCCGTGACCATTATTGGGCTCGTCGTTGCTTGGCGGGGGGCGGGCAAATGACCGGAAGCGACTACGTGCCGAGAATCCGCAGGACGTGTTCTGAGCGATTCGCAATTCGCGAATCGCGATCGCCGTGGGTCAAATCGTGGACCGGCCTGGGCATCGCGATCATCTTCGGAATTATCTTCGCCGTGGTGATCTTCGCCGCGGTCGGTTGGTCGACACTCAACCCGTAAGGGGGACGATATGAGCGACGTACGGAAAGAGCTGGCGCGGATCCAACGGGAACTCAAGGCGCCAAAGAACCAGACGAACCAGTTCGGCGGCTACAAGTACCGGTCCTGCGAGGACATCCTCGAGGCGCTGAAGCCGCTTCTCGGCGACTGCCTGTTGGCGCTCTCTGATGACGTTGTCGAGGTAGCAGGCCGGGTCTACGTCAAGGCAACCGCGCAGGTTGGGATCGGGGAAGCGAACACCGTGCGCGTCTCAGCGTTCGCCCGTGAGCCGGAATCCAAGAAGGGCATGGACGCCAGCCAGATCACCGGGACGGCATCCAGCTATGCGCGGAAAATGGCGCTTGGGGGACTGTTCCTGATCGACGATACGCGCGACACAGACACCTACGACAACAGCGCGCAACCGGCGGCCCGCACCGAAACCCGTCCTGCGCAGCAACGCGCGCCACAGCCCGCTAGCGACAGTCCTGGCGGCGACGGGCGGCCGATCACCGACAAGATGCGCAAGCGTCTCTTTGCCATCGCGCGCGGCAACGGGTTGATCACGGAGAAGGACGGCAGACTGTGCTACGACTGGTACAACTACGTGATCAGCAAGTGCGGCTTCCGGTCTGACCGGGACGTTACGAGTGAGGCGTACGAGGACGTGAGCGCCGCGGTTGAGAAGGGCATCGAGCACTGGGGCAAGGACGCCGGGCAATGATGGAACTATACCAGGGCACGCTGGCCGTTGTTGGGTGCGGGGTGATAGCCACCCAGATCCGCTGGCACGTCGGGTTCGTACTCTTGGACAGCGTCCGCGTCGGTTGGCGGTCTGACTTGACGTTGGCGCTGGGAACCATGCTGGTAGCTCAGTACTTCTTGATATAGCTTCTGGCGCATAACGACAGGACGCAACAATGATCTTCCGCGGGCGATCAATCGACGGCAGGCCGGTGGTCGACGACCCGGTGGCGCTATCAAGCTACTGCACCAAGCTCGGCAATGTGCCGATCAAGGTCAGCATCACCAAGTGGCGCGACAAGCGCAGCGGTGAGCAGAACCGCTACCTGTGGGGCGTGGTCTACCGGGTACTCGGCGAGCACATCGGGTACACCGACGAAGAACTGCATGAGCACTGCCGGGTACGGTTTCTCAGGACGACGAAGGCGACTCGCCAGGGCCGGGACATGACGGTAGTCCGCAGCACCACGTCGCTCGACACGAAGGAGATGCACGACTACATCGAGGCGATCCGCGACTGGGCGGCGCAGTGGCATGACTGCGTTATTCCCGACGCTAACGCAGCGGTACAGCCGGAGTGGCAGTGACGGCCAGCGAGATACGCTACAGACTGCGAGTGATCCGGGCGGTGCTGACGCGGCCCGACCTGGCGAGAGACGAGATAGACGGACTCATCGAACGGACAAAGGAGGGACGGGATGGAACTAGCAGGAATGGAACTGGAACCGGGCAAGCCGTTGCCCACCGACAGGACGCGCGAGAGTAGCCTCTACTGGCTGTCGTGGTCGCAGTACCGTATGTGGTGCGAGTGCGAGTCGAAGGCGCACGCCAAGTACGTCACGGGCGAATACAAAGTCGAGCAGACCGAGGCAATGGCAATCGGTAGCTACGTCCACCAGACGCTACTCGGGCAGGACGTGACGCAGTCGCCGTTGCTCTACACGAAGAAGGGCGACCCGCGGGCTTGCCTGCGATCCGCCGACGCACTGTTGGCAGACGCGCAGCGGCACCCAGGCGTACAGGCGGCCGTATCCGGCGAGGCAGAGGTGCTGGTCTACGGGCAAATTGGCGGCCACCCGTGGCGCGCTTGGGTCGACTGCTGGCACGGCGACGCGACGATCGTTGAGATCAAGACCGCCAAGGACTTCGCCGAAAAGTGGGTCTACTCGGAGGCCGCGCGGCACCGCGTGACCGTCCCGTGGTACGAGGAGCGCAACTATCCGGGACAAACGATGATCTACCGGGAACTCGTGGAACAGGCGACCGGGTGCGTGGCTGACATCAACCTGATCGGCATCACCAAGCAGCGCCCGGCCGCGGTGTCGCTGTTGGAGTTTGCGGCTGGCGAGGTCGGCGTGGAGATCCGTGCAAAGCAGGAGCGCGAGGCGGCGGCGTGGATGTCGGCGCGTATCGACTCGCTCAAGTCTGGCGACGAGCAACCGACCGCCTGCGGTACGTGCGACTGGTGCCGCTCGCAGCAGTGGGTGACTGAGCCGACGCGGGTCGCGTTGGGACCGAGGCCGGCATGATAGAGTACGCAGAGTTCATTGAGGCGAAGACGCACCTGGGCGGACAACACGGGTTCGACCCGGTATGGATGCCGGACATACTGTTCCCGTTTCAGGTGTCGCTTGCCGAATGGTCTATCCGTCGCGGTCGCGCGGCGGTATTTGCTGACTGCGGGATGGGCAAGACGTTCATCCAGTTAGTCTGGGCGGAGAACGTCGCAAGGAAGACCGGCGGCCGGGTACTGATTCTAACGCCGTTGGCGGTTGCGTTTCAGACTGTATCCGAGGGCGAGAAACTGGGCGTAGAGGTAGTACATCGCCGCGAAGGAATCACGCCAGGCGACCGGATCGTGGTAACGAATTACGAGCGACTGCACTACTTCGACCCGGACGACTTCGTCGGCGTGGTCTGCGACGAGTCAAGCATACTGAAGAACTTCGACGGGGCGACGCGCGGCGCCGTTACCGACTTCATGCGCAAGCGGCCGTACCGGCTACTGTGCACGGCAACGGCGGCGCCGAACGACTACATCGAACTCGGCACAAGCAGCGAGGCGCTTGGCGAACTCGGCGCGCAGGACATGCTAAACCGATTCTTCAAAAAGGCGAAGGCGACCACGTCAGCCCGGCAGGAGCACATGGCAGGAACCTTCGTGATGCGCCCGCATGCAGAGAAAGACTTCTGGCGGTGGGTGTGCTCATGGGCGCGTGCCGTTCGCAAGCCGTCCGACCTGGGATTCGAGGACGGCGCGTTCGTGCTGCCGCCGCTCGTGGTGAATAGCCATGTAGTTAGCGCCGCACAGCCGCGGGACGGATATCTGTTCGATATCCCGGCCGTCGGGCTAGCAGAACAGAGGTCGGACCTACGGAACACTATCGCGGAGCGATGTCAGATGGCCGCCGACATTGTGAACGCTGATGACCGACCGGCGGTGGCATGGTGCAACCTAAACGAGGAAGGGAACCGGCTGGCCAAGGCCATCAACGGGGCGGTGCAGGTAGCCGGCAAAGACAGCGAGGAACACAAAGAGCGGGTATTCTCCTCTTTTATTCGCGGCGAGATTCGGGTGCTCGTGACAAAGCCGTCGATCGGTGGGTTCGGTCTGAACCTGCAACACTGCGCGCATCAGACATACTTCCCGTCTCACTCATACGAGCAATACTACCAGAGCGTGCGGCGGTGCTGGCGGTTCGGCCAAACGCGCCCGGTAGTGGTCGACATGGTAACGACAGACGGGCAGGAGAACGTGCTCGCGAATCTTCAGAGAAAGGCGGTACAGGCGGGTGCGATGTTCGACAACCTGGTCGCGATGATGTGGCAGGGAATGGAGATCAAACGGGACAACGGATACACCAATACAGCAGAGGTGCCTGCATGGCTGTGAAGGATCAACAACTCGCCGACGGTCACGCACTATACAACGGGGACTGCATCGAGGTGATGCGGACGCTGCCGGACGAGTCGATAGGCATGAGCGTCTACTCGCCGCCGTTCTGTGGACTCTACAACTACAGCAGCAACGAGCGCGACCTGTCGAACTGCCGAAGCTATCAGGAGTTCTTCGTACACTACGGGTACGTGATCGCAGAGATAGCCAGGGTCACTAAGCCGGGAAGGATCTCGGCCGTGCACGTTATGGACGTGCCGGGAAAGGGCAACGGCGAGACGGCCCGGATGGGATGCGGCGCGAATGTAGGCACCGGGCTTATCGACTTCCCCGGTGATGTGATCCGGGCGCACGAGTCTCACGGGTTCGTGTTCGCCGGCCGCCGTGCAATCTGGAAAGAGCCGCTCGGGGTGCGGAATAGGACCATGGCGAAGGGACTGGCGCACAAGCAGATCGTCGACGACTCAACTCTATGCGATGTCGCCAGCGCCGACTACCTGCTGATGTTCCGTCGCGTTGGGGCCAACGCGGTGCCCGTCGATCATCCTATCGGGCTACTCGACTACGCAGGAGGGCGCCGGCCGCCGGCAGACGTACTGCACTTGCGCGGATACACTGGCAAGCAGACGCAGAACAGGTTCAGCCATTGGATATGGAGGCAGTACGCTAGCAGCGTATGGGACGACATCCGCATCGAGCGGGTACTGCCGTACCGGGAAAGCCGCGAACCGGAAGACGAGAAGCACGTTCACCCGCTACAGCTAGACGTGATCGAACGTGCCTGCGTTCTGTGGAGCAACCCAGGCGAGGTAGTGCTCACGCCGTTCATGGGCGTTGGCAGCGAGGTATACGGCGCCGTGATCAACGGGCGCAAGGCGATCGGCATCGAACTGAAGACATCGTACTACAATCAGGCGGTGCGCAATGTCGAGGACGCTAGCCGGGCGCACCGGGCGCAGGACTTGCCGCTATTCGGAGACGACGCATGAAGAAGCCGACGGCCAAGCAACTCCGCAAGAGGCTCGACAAGCTGTTCCGCGCGGCCGTGCGCCACCCGAAAGGACCAATCCGCATCGGCGAACTACGGGACATGGTGGCGGAACTTGAAGGAAATGCGCCAGCGTATAACGGCGTATAACGGCGTATAACAGGAGGGCGAGTGATGACGGTACGCGAGATCAGCAGGAGCAGGGACGGCAAGCGCGCGCAGATCGCAGTGATGGAGCACGGGACCAGCAGCACGCACCACGTCAAGGTACTCGGGACCGACGACCAGGGCCGGACGGTGTACCAGTGGCGGCGAGGCGTCAAGTTCTGCGCGGAGGCCGGCTGATGCGATGGGAACGCAAAGGCTACGTCACCCGCAGCGACCGGGACGCGAAGTGCGGGCGTTGCTCGGCGGCGATCCGCGATGGCGAGAACGGATGGTACTACCCTTACCGGCCGAAGACGAAGGGCGGCAAGTTCCTGTGCGGGGCGTGCCGGTTGGCGTTGAATACGCTGCTGTTGGATAAGATGCAGTGAAGGTCGAACAGATCCCAACCAGCGAGGCGAAGCCGTGGATACTCAAGCGGCACTATGCCCACCGGATGCCAGTGATACGCTTCGCCTTCGGTATGTTTGACGGCCCGCAGTGTGTCGGGGTCGTGACGTTCGGTCAGAGTGCGGCAGCAACCAATAACGGTAAGAGCATATTTACACAACCGTTCAGGGACGTTGATACGATCGAGCTAAATCGGCTTATCGTGACGGAGCAATGCCAACGGAATAGCGCGTCTATGCTTATTGCTCGCGCCATCAGGCTTTTGCCGCGGCCATTGGCACTGCTATCATACGCAGATCCGAACGTCGGGCACGTCGGCTACGTTTACCAGGCGACAAACTGGCTGTACTGCGGACTCTCTGAGAAGGGAGGGAAAGACGGGACGTGGGTATATGGGAGCCGTGAGTACCATAGCAGGACAATCGTGCCGAAATTGCTGCGCGAACTGTTCCTTGGTGGGTACGACGAAACAGAAGGTCTACGCGAAAACTGGGAGGCAAACGGCGGGGCAATCGTGCCGCCGGCA
>JAAEQP010001508.1 GCA_024231375.1 bacterium
CGTGATGGCTTCGGGCGGTGACCGCAGCGAACGTGGGGACCGTGGGTGACTTGCCTTCCTGCTGGTTCGTCCAGTCGACGTCGTACTCCTGTCCGCCTTGCGCGCATGGTACGTGCGTGTTGGGCGTGAATACGGTCGTGAAACCAGTCTGATGGGCTCGGCCGTCGACCCATTCGGTGTGGCCGCTGCTTGTCTTGAAATCGCCGGCGAGGGAGCAGACGTCCGCTGGTACGGCGGGCATGGTCGGCGGATCATGGGCCGCATTGCGGAAATAGGGCGTGTAGGCCTTCACTTCGGTGGCGGCCATTGTGTTACTCAGGCCGTCGAGCATGTCGCGCGGTTTGAGTCGGCGGTAAGGCAGAAACGCACCATCGCCGCCCTGCTGGTTCGTGGGCCGATGGACAAGCCACGTGCCCAGGTTCATGGCATAGTTGAGCGGGTAGTGAACGGGGGCACCGTTCTTCAACCGTACCTCGTCGTTCGGCTCGGAGGGGCACTGGTAGGTCGGTACGCGGAATGCGGCGAGTGGCGATCCGTCGGGAAGAACGGCCGCCGAATAGGGCAGGTCGTAGTCGACGGAATCGTGGAGGGCGACCTGTTCCAGGTAAGGCAGGATTCGAGCCTGCGCCGACCAATCCGTGCCCTGACTTCCGCCGAAGCTCGACGGGAATGCCCGATGTGTGTTCTCGAATACGTGCAGTGCCACGCCAATCTGCTTGAGGTTGTTCGAGCATTGCGAGCGGCGTGCGGCCTCTCGCGC
>JAAEQP010001509.1 GCA_024231375.1 bacterium
CCCGCGTGTCGAACGAAAACACCACATCGCGCAGGTAGAGCCGACCACCCGGTTTGACCATGTCGAAAAGGCGTTGTAGGGCGATCTGTTTCCAAAAATCCGGCAGGTGGTGCAGTGCCACTTGCGATACCACGACATCGACAGGCTCGCCGGTGTGTTCGTACGTGAGGAAGCCGCCTTGCCTGCATTCGATATTGGCCAGTCCCGCTGCGGCGGCCTTGCGCTCGACGCACGACAACATAGCTCCCGAGATGTCGGTGGCGATGACGCGCGCGCAGTGATCCGCCGCATAGACCGAGAACAGGCCGGTCCCCGCGCCCAACTCCAGGAGAACGTGGTCCGACCGCAAATCGACAGCGCTGACGATGCGATCATTCTCGGCGTCGATGTCGCGGAACCGGCGATGCCGGTCGTCGTAGACCCTGGCGTTCTCTGGGTCGGCGTAGTCCACGCCCACCTGACACGATTCATCGAACTGCCAGCGAGGAGTGCTGCTCATCGGCCGTCCTCCCCCGCTTCATCGCCGAGGATGACGTTGTCGATAAGGCGGGTCTCCCCCACCCACGCGGCCACGGCCAGCAACCCGCGTTCGACCACGGTGTCGATGGGCGTGATGTCGTCCGGGTCGACCAACTCGACGTAGTCGACCTTCACGGCGGTCATTTCGCCACGGACAGCGGCCTTCAGCGTCTCGGCGTCGCGTTCGCCTGCCTCGAACAGGTCGACAGCCTTGAACAGGCCTTGCGAGAGAGACAGGCCCCGCTCGCGTTCCTCGGCGCTGAGATACTGGTTGCGCGAACTCAGGGCGATCCCGTCGGGCTCGCGCACAATCGGCATCACCACAATCTCGATCCCGAAATCGAGGTCGCGCGTCATGCGCCGGATGACGGCGGCCTGTTGTGCGTCCTTTTGGCCGAAGTAGGCGCGGTCCGGGTCGACGGCGTTGAAGAGCTTACTCACCACGGTCGTGACACCGCGAAAAAACGTGGGCCGCGACGCGCCACACAACAGGTCTGTCACGCGCTCGACTTCGACATACGTGGCGTAGTCTTCGGCGTACATACTCGACGCCGTGGGCGCGTAGATGGCGTCGATGCCGCATTCCACCGCCAGCGCCGCGTCGGTCTCGAAGGTGCGCGGATACTGGTCGAAATCTTCGTGGGGCGCGAACTGGGTTGGGTTCACGAAGATAGTGGCCACGGCCACGTCGTTCTGGGCCGCCGCGGCGCGCATCAGGCTCGCGTGGCCTTCGTGCAACGCGCCCATGGTCGGCGCCACGCCGATAGTCTTGCCCGCGGCACGTTGTTCGCGCGACCACGCCCGCATGGAGTCCGCGTCACGGAACACCTTCACATCCGCCCGTACTTCCTGGCTCATTTGTAGGCGTACTCCTCCGTCGGAAAGGCGCTCGACTTCACTTCATGCACATAGTCCTGAAAGGCGCCGCGCATGACGTCGGCCACGTTCGCGTAGCGTTTGCAGAACTTGGTGTCCATGCCCCAACCGAGCATGTCGTGCATGACGAGCACCTGGCCGTCGCAGGCGGGTCCCGCGCCGATGCCAATGGTGGGCACGTCGAGGCTGGCAGTGATTTCCTCGGCCAGCGCGGCCGGGATGCATTCCAGCACGACGGCGAAGCAGCCGGCTTCCTGGAGGCCCAGCGCGTCCTGTTTCAGTTGTTCGCGGCTCTCTTCGTCGCGGCCTTGGACCTTGTACCCGCCGAACTTGTGCACGGATTGCGGCGTCAGACCGAGATGGCCCATGACCGGCACGCCCGCGCGCAGGATGGCCTTGATCTGGCCGCCGAAGTGCCGGGCGGGTCCTTCCAGTTTCACGGCGTGCGCGCCTGCGTCCGCCACCAACCGGCCCGCGTTGCGGACCGCGTCGGCCACGTCGGTCTGGTACGACATGAAGGGCATGTCGGCCACGACCAGCGCGCGTTTGGTGGCGTGGGCCACCATTTGGGTGTGATGCACCATCTCGTCGACAGTGACGCTGAGGGTATCGGGCCGGCCCATGACCACCATGCCGCACGAATCGCCCACCAGAATCACGTCGACGCCGGCGGCGTCCATGAGTTTGGCGGACGGATAGTCGTAGGCGGTGAGCATGGCGATTTTGTCGCCGGTCCGTTTTCGGTCTTGAAGTGACGTAGCGGTAACACGAGGCATGGGTCGATCCTCCTGAACCGTGACGATGCCGTCCCGGTCCCTATTGGGCTCCAAGCGGAGCGGCTCAGAAGTTGTGTGCGTTGGTCTGGCCGTGCTACCAGCGGACGTCGGCAGGCCGGACGGCGCCTTGCGCTTCGGGCCGTGCGGCCAGGTCGCCTACCGTAGCACCCGTAACCGGGTCCACGGCGTCAGCGGCAATCTCGGTCAACGGCGTCAACACAAAGGCTCGCCCGCGGAATTCCGCGTGCGGCACGGTCAGCGTTTGCGTTTCCATCACCCGGTCGCCCATGAGGACAATGTCGATGTCGATGGATCGCGGTCCCCACCGTTCCGATGGGACCCGCCCCAGCCCTTGTTCAATGCCTTTCACGGCCTTCAGGAGTTCAAGCGGATCAAGGTCCGTCTCGATCTCGACCGCGGCATTCAAGAACGCCGGCTGGTCGGTCACGCCCACGGGCGCCGTTTCATAGCACCCCGACGTGGCCGTTACGCAAACACCATTCAACTGGTCCAACGCGTCCCGGGCATCCCGCAAATTCGCGATCCGGTCACCCAGGTTGCTACCTAAACTCAGGTGGATGCGCATCCGCGTCCTCCTCCGTTCAGGCCAACCTGCTGCCGGATCGGGCGCTAACCCGGTTACACTCATATGGTAGCAAAGAGTCCCTGCGCGGAGCAAGGGGAATCCGCGGGGCGTGTCACGAATGGGGGCGGAATGGGAGAAGGAAATGTCAGGGAAACGGTCGATTCCACGAAGTAGCCGCGAGATAGGCGAATCCCGCGATGAAGACGGGTGGCCACAAGTAAAGCAGCATCAGCTTCTGCAACTGGTTCAGCCGCTTGAGGCTGACTTGATACTTCGGGTCGGCGACGATCAAGGTCAAGGGCATCACGATGAACCATCCGAAGCATAGAAATCCCGTCGCCGCCAGTTTCGCACCGCTCAGTTCCGCCGAGCCAAACAGATATGAATGGAACCCCAACGACAGTGCTGTGCAGATGGCTACCACATGCCCGACTCGGCGCGCTTTCGTGAAGAGCCGCCATGGCGTCGTATCGTCGATCAGGGGCGGTGTGCGAAATCCCAGCTTCATCAATCAATACTCCCGCACTCCGTCTTGCGAAGTCAACCAGGTCGAAGAAGAACGGCAATCGAGTTCCAAGTCCGTCAGAGCGCGGTGAACGGCAGGGCTGCCCTACGCTCCCCCATCTCGATGCGGAGCCCTGGAAGGGGTCTCGTGCCATCTACCTCAACGCCCTTCCCGCGCCGTGCCTCCCTGTCCTCATTCCGAATACTCCCCAAGTCCGCGTAGCGGACGCCCGAGCTTAGCCCCGTCGTTCACGACGGGGGTCCCATGCACCCCAACCAACAAGTCCCGGCAGGGACGGGCGAGCCCATCATCACCCCCACACATACCGTTCGTCCCATTCGATTTCGTGTTTCCGAAGGAACTCCAGGTACTCCTCCTTGAAGGTTCTGGTCCGGTGGTGTTCATCCTGGCGTTCGATGTAGGCGACGGTATCGTCTTTGTGCGAAATGCTGACGCTGAATGCGCCGTAACCCTGTTGCCACGCAAACTGTTCCAGGCCGGGCATGGTGTCGGAAAGCCATTTGGAGGATACGCCTTTGATGCGTTGGATAGCGTCGGCGACAGCAACCTTCGTTGGTAGCAGGAGAAGGATATGCGCGTGGTCGGCGGTCCCGCCTACACAGAGCGGCAGCCATTGGTTCTCGCGGACGATCCCGCCCATGTAGGGCCAAAGGCGCTCACGCACCTCCGGCGTGAGCACCTTGCGCCGCTCCTTCGTCGAGAACACGCAATGGTACAGAAGGCTTGCATACGTGTGTGCCACAGTTTGACTCCTGTTCGATCGTCCCTGACGGGACTTCCTGTTGAGGGAAGGCCCTCTACCCCGTGCTGAAGCACGGGGCTAAGCTCGCCCCGTCCCTGCCGGGACTCATCCCATCTACCTCGGTATCTGGCTCGTAGCGACCTCCCCGCCCTCGCTTACAGAATTGCCCAAGTTCGCCAATGCAATCCCCTGAAGTCCGCGTAGCGGACGCCCGAACTTAGCCCCGTCGTTCACGACGGGGATCCCATGCACCCCAAACAACAAGTCCCGGCAGGGACGACCGAACTCCCTTGTTGACTGGTCACGCCACGCGCCACACAACAACCCACTTGCCCATCGCACCCACTGCCCCCCCATACACGCTACAGCATATCCTCTTGACGCACGCGTGTCCATTCTCATCCCCGCCCCCCCCCGTTTGATGCCCCACCCCTCGGACTGCTACGCTGCTCTCTACGATTCGTAACAGGTTGGCGGCCGTACCGGACGCCGTTGGAGGGAAGTCATGTTGAACCGCAGATCGTTTCTGAAGGGCGCAGTAGCCTCTGCGCCGTTGATTCTGTCGTCGAAGGCGTTTGGCCAGGACGCGGCGCCGCCGAGCGAACAGGTGAAGGTGGGCCTCATCGGCTTGGGCGGCCGGTGCAAGCGTCTGGCGACCCACCCTATCCCACGGATTCCCGGGATGCGGGTGGTGGCGGTATGCGACTGTTTCCAGCCGCGTATCGACGCGTTCCTCAAGGCCACGAAGAAGGGCGGCGAGTGGAAGGGGTACACGGACTTCCGCGAGATGATCGAGACGGAGAAGCTCGACGCGGTGATGGTCGAGACGACGACGCACGC
>JAAEQP010001510.1 GCA_024231375.1 bacterium
CCAAGGCAACTCAGGCGTGGCTTCGTTCAATTACTCCATCAATGCGTAGAAAGGACAACCACCATGAACTTGTATGGTCGATCTCTCATTCTGGCCCTTCTGGCGGCCACCACCCTCACGGCATGCTGCACCGCGGAACAGTCGGGGGGCGACAAGGCCGAAGTGAAGAAGGCTACGCGCTGCGTGGCCGTGTGGTCCGAGAAGACGGCCCCGCGAAAGCTCTACCCGAACGACATCAACACGGCGATTGCCGAAGGATTGGAGCCGTTGAAGGACTGGGAAGTCGTCGTCGCGAGTATCGCCGACCCGGACATGGGCCTGCCGGACGAACTGCTGCAGCGGTGCGACGTGCTGGTGTGGTGGGGGCACAAGAAACACGGCCTTGTTGATGACGCCCTCGTCGAGAAGGTCGTCAAGCGGGTAAGAGAAGATGGCATGGGCTTCATCTCGCTCCACTCGGCGCACTACGCCAAGCCGAACCGTGTGCTCATGGACAGTCCGTGTTCGTGGGGCGCGTACGAAAAGGACACGACGACCCTTGACGTGACGGTCACCGAGCCGGATCATCCCATTGCGAAAGGCGTGAAGAACTTCACCATCGCCCACAGCGAACGCTACAGCGAACCCTACGCCGTGCCCAAGCCAGAAGCCGTGCCTTTCGAAGGCGTCCACACGCTCACCGACGGCAGCAAAGACCCGTCGCGCGTGGGCCTGTGTTGGACCATCGGCAAGGGCAAATTCTTCTACTTCCAGGCCGGCCACGAGACTGACCCCGTGTACTTCGACGAAAACGTCCGCCTCATCATGCGCAACGCCGTCGAGTGGGCCGCGCCGGACGCGGAGTAAGACGACTCGACGAAGAAAGCAGTCGGAGAATCGCGCCAAGTACGCC
>JAAEQP010001511.1 GCA_024231375.1 bacterium
CCCCACGGCGAACGATATCAGGGCCGCCACGAGAATGGGGATGGAAATTGGGGACTGTACCAAGCGAGCGATGCGAGACGGGACTGTGGAGCTGTTGAAAAAGTCACATACGCACGAGAACAGGAGCGACAAACGGGGACTGCCAAGCTCTTGCGTCCCATTATTGCGCTTCTTAGGGCAACAATGGGGGGCTGTCCCCCGCTTATCGCGGCCTAGACGCCAAGACCGAGACATTTTCAACGGCCCCACTGCCGCCAATTCCCCAGTCCCCGATTTCCTCTTGCTATGACGATTCCACATTCTAATCTCCCCGTTCCACTCACGAATCACGGTTCGCACGCCACACGAAGGCGCGTGCCGCCAACCACAAAAGGCCGACACTCGTCAGTGTAGCCGCCATCATGCTGGTGATCCAGAAGGTGCTGAAACGCTGTTCGTCACTAAACACGCTGAGAAAGTAAGCGCCCGGAGGCGAGGTCCACCCTACAACGTGGGCCACGATGATCCGCGGGGATGGATCCCCTTGCCCCCACCAGTCGGGCGATGGTCGAATCAACTCAAGAAGTAGCAGGAACAGGGTCATGATACCGGCGCTAGCGAACGCGGCCATCAGGTAGCTCCCAATGATGGCCGTGGTGGTCCGTTTCGCCAGCACCGAAGCCACCATGGCGGCGGCAACACAGAGGAGACAGCAGACCGCCAGCGTGATGAAGCCCTGGTAGACCGCGAGTTGGTACCGGAACTCCAGGGGCGAGTAGATGTCGTTGAGTAGGAACGGAAGGACAGCACCGACGATGAGACAGGCGACTGTCACAAGTCCTGCCCGGGCCTTTCCCCAGACGATGGTGCCGGGGGAGAGCAACGAAGCACGAAGCATATCCAGATTGCCCCGTCCACGCTCTCCGGTGATGGAGTTGGCGACAAGGCCTACGGACGTCACGCATATCGCGACGAGCGCTACGCCCACATAGAACGCCGCGAACTCTTCCCCTCTCCGGGGCCGTAAGCCAATCCCGGCCAGCCACGCGATCACAGCGACGAATACAAGGAACGAAACAGAGGCCATCCGCCACTGCATGGGGCCCCGTGTCAGTAGACTGTACCGACTCTCGGCGGCGTATACGGGATTCACGGCATCGGCGATGGCCACGCGTTTCGGCATCCCCCCAAACACGCCGCGTCGAAACCACTGGCGCAGCGTACGCGGGCGGCCTCCTTCCTGCACTTCGGGCTCCACGGCCCGGCCGACCAGGTACCGTGCAACACAGAGCGCGCAGGCGCCACAGAGGGTGTGGTATCCGAGGGCAAGCACCAGTTCTAGCTGACTTAGGAAGCCCATGCCCGCCGAGAGCATCGTGCCGACAGGCGAGAAGATGGGGCCGTATTCAAGGATGACCTTCTCGGTCACCCTGAACCCAAACACATCATCGGCAACGTATAGCAGAACGAACGGGGCGCCCATAATCCACGCTGCGCACAGCATGCTGAGGATGGCTGCAGGCGCGACGCGACGCGCAATGGCCGAACAGAGAATGCTTGCCGCTGCACACACGAAGGCGGTGACAGCCAAGACGGCGAACATCATGAGGAACAACCCCACGTCAAATCCCATGAGGAAGAAGAGAGTGGCAAGAAACGGCGCGCAAGCGATGAGGAGCAGCACGTAGAATCCGAGAAGACTGACGAGTTTGCCAAGGACCAGGCCCCATGGCGTAATGAGCGTCATTGACAAGGCTTCGAAGGTATTCCCCTCGCGTTCGCCGGCGATGGACGCTGCGCCGAAGGCAGGAATGAACAAACCCAGCACGCTCATCAGCCAGAAACACCACAGTGCCAGGATGCTCTCGGTGCCGCTCAACACGCGGCGGACCGTCGTCGTGTCTTGGGGCCACTCGTCCATGATGTTCCACGCGACGAGGAAGGTCAGCCCCAGCATGATCAGGAAGGGGCGCCACCGCCGCAGGCTTCGCACAAAGTCGCGTTGAACCAGCGCAAACATGGGCAGAGCGAAGGCGGGCGCCCAGCTACGCATCGCGAGTGTCCCGCCACCGGTACACGCGCACCGTCAACCATAGGAAGACGAAACTCACGAGTATGGCCGCCAGCATACTCGTGATCCAGAAGAAGCTGAAGTACCTCCTATCGTCGAAGACGTTGAGGAAGTAGGCCACCGGTGGCGACACCCACGCCGCGGCGTGAAGGACGATGTCCTGTGGCGAGGGATTGCCTTGACGAAGCCAACGGCGCATTTGGGGGGAAAACACCATGGTTTCCAGCATGATGACGGTTACGGCGAAGAGGCCAATGTTGACCCACGCGGAAATCAGATAGCTCACAAGAATGGCTGTGGTGGTGCGTTTGGCGAGGGTGGAGGCGAAGATGGAGATGGCCACGCACAGAAGACAGCACACGGCCAGCGTGATGAACCCCTGAACCAAGGCCACCATCCATTCGAGCCTCATGGGAAACAGAATACTATCGATTGCGAAGGCGGCCACGGCCGCGACAAAGGCCGCGAACACGGCGGCGCGCATCGTCGTCAGGCCTGCCCGTGCTTTCCCCCATACGATGGCATAGGGCGACAACAGCGAGGCCCGGAGCATATCCAGATTGCGCCGTTCGCGCTCTTTGGTCATCGAGTTCGCCACAACACCCGTGGCCGCCATGCACAATACGACAAAGACGAACCCCATGTAGATGGCCACGAAATCGTCACCGTCACTGGGAGGGGTGTTCACACCCCAGAGCCACGCGATACCGAGAAGACACACCAGTAGGGTCACGACGAAGATGCGTCGCCGGATGGGACCGCGCGTCAACGCGCCGTAGCGGGTTTCGGCGGCATACATGGGGTTCACGAACCTGCCGACGGGTCTGTGGCGGCGAGAACCGCCGAAGACGAGCCACCTGAACTGCTGGGCCGTGGTGCGTCGACGGCGGCAACTTCCCTCCTCGGGCACGTGGGGTTCCGTGGCGCGGCTAATCAGGTATCGTGCCAGGAACAGCGCCACGACGCCGCACATCACGTGGTAGATCAAGGCGATTGCCACCTTGCCCATGCCTATGCCCATGCCTATGCCCATGCCTATGCCCATACCGCCCATACTGCCCACAAAGACCATGACCATGGTGACGACAGGCGACAGCACCATGCCGAAGTCAATGGCGAAGGATTCGAGTTCCCGTATTCTCAGCGCGTCTCCGGTAGCCCCGATGAAGGCGAACTGAGCGCCCATGATCCATGCCGCACACATGAAGCTAAGGAGCACCGCAGCGGCCACGCGACGGCACAGTGCCGACGCAAGGATGCTCGCGGCGGCGCACACAAAGGCGGTGACGCCAAGCACGGCCAGCATGGTGAGGAACATGAACCAGTCGAACCCGAGCAGGAAGAAGAGGACCGCCAGAAGCGGCACGCATCCGATGACCAGCAGCGCGTAGTAGCCGAGCAGGCTCATGAGTTTCCCGAGGACGACGCCCCAGGGGGTGACAAGCGTCATGGACAAGAGGTCGTAAGTTTCCTCTTCGCGTTCGCTCACCACCGCAGTGGAGCCGAAGGCCGGAATGAACAGCCCCAGCGCCGCCAATAGAAGAAAGCACCAGAACCCGAGGATGGTCGTGGTCTGTTGCGATATCGCGTAGAGCAAGGTGATATCACTCGGCCACGCGGAAAGAACAATCACACCAAGGAGCAGGACCAGCCCGAACAGAATCGCGAAAGGACGCGGCCGCCTCAAACTTCGCACCAAGTCGCGCTGAACCAGCGCCATCATGGGCAGGTTCAGCAAATGTGCCATCCGCTTACGCATCGTGAGTGTCCCGCCACCGGTACACGCGTACCGTCAACCACAGAAAGGCGACGCTCATCAGTATGGCCGCCATCATGCTCGTGATCCAGAAGAAGCTGAAGTACCTGCGATCTTCGAAGACGTTGACAAAGTAGACGACCGGCGGCGACACCCACGCCGTGGCGTGAATGACGATGTCCTGCGGCGAGGGGTTGCCTTGGCGCAACCAACGGCGCATTTGGGGAGAATACACCATGGTTTCCAACATGATGAGGGATATTGCGAACAGACCAATGTTGACCCACGCGGAAATCAGGTAGCTGACAAGAATGGCCGTGGTGGTTCGTTTGGCGATGGTAGACGCGAAGATGGAGACCGCCACGCAGAGCAGACAACAGATCGCCAGCGTAATGAACCCCTGCACGGCGGCAAACATCCATCTGGGCCCCATGGGCGACAGAACACTCCCGATTGCGAACGCGACCAGGACCGCGAGCACGGCCGCGCGCATGGTGGCCAGGCCTGCCCGCACTTTTCCCCATACAATGGCGTAGGGCGACAACAACGAGGCGCGGAGCATGTCCAGGTTGCGTCGTTCGCGTTCCTTGGTCATGGAATTGGCCACGATCCCCGTGGCCGCCGTACACAGCACGACAAATGCGCATCCTACGTAAGCGGCGATGAATTCCTCGCCGTCACTCGGCGTCACGTCGGCGGCCGCGAGCCACGCGAGGCCAAGGAAGCACAACAGTAGGGTCACCGCGAAGACACGTCGCCGCACGGGACCGCGTGTCAGCGCGCTGTAGCGGGTCTCGGCGGCATACATGGGGTTCACGAGCCTGCCGATGGGTCCGTGGCGGAGATTGCCGCCGAAAACGAGCCACCTGAACTGCTGGGCCGTGGTCCGTCGATGGCGGCGCCCTCCCTCCTCGGGCACGTGGGGTTCCGTCGCGCGGCTAATCAGGTATCGTGCCAGAAACAGCGCCACGACGGCGCACATCACATGGTAGACCAGGGCGATCGCCACCTTGCCCAACCCGATGCCCACGACGCCCATACTGCCCGCAAAGACCATGGCCATGGTGCCCACAGGCGACAGCACGATGCCGAAGTCCGTGGCGAAGGATTCGAGTTCCCGAATTCTCAGCACCTCTCCCGTGATACCGAGAAAGGCGAACTGCGCGCCCATGATCCATGCCGCGCACAGAAAACTGAGCAGCACCGCGGCGGCCACGCGACGGCACAGCGCCGAGCACAGAATGGCGGCGGACGCGCACACCAAGGCGGTCACGGCCAGCATGGCCAGCATGGTGAGGAACATGAACCAGTCGAACCCGAGAAGGAAGAAGAGCGTCGCCAGAAGCGGCGCGCACCCGATCACCAACAGCGCGTAGTACCCGAGCAGGCTGATGAGCTTGCCGAGGACAACCCCCCACGGCGTGACAAGCGTCATCGACAGAAGATCGTAGGTCTCTTCCTCGCGTTCGCTGACCACGGTGGTCGATCCGAAGGCCGGGATGAAGAGGCCCAGTGCGGTCAACAGCAGGAAGCACCAGTATCCAAGGATGATCGATGTTCGGGTGGTGATCTCGTAGAGCAAGGTGACGTCAGTTGGCCACGCGGCGACCACGATCACGGCGAGCACCAGGACCATGCCGAACAGAATCGCGAACGGACGCGCCCGCCTGAGACTTCGCACCAAGTCGCGCTGAACCAGCGCCATCACAGGCAGGTTCAGCACGTATGCAATCCCGTCACGCATCGCGCCTGAACCTGGCGTTCAGGGTGCGCGAGGCATTCCAGAGAAGCAGGACACCCAGTCCCGTGAACGCGAGGACGTTGGTTGCCCAGAAGAGGGAACCGTACCGCCCCTTGTCGAAGACATCCTTGAAATACGCGATCACGGGCGACGACCACATCAGGCCGGCCTCCATGGTCCGCGCGAACCAGGGATTGCTCGTGGCCCAACCGGGACCGAGGCCGGAAGCCAGGTTCCTGTACAAGAACAGACCGACAATTGGCGCTCCGATTAGAAGCCCCCACCCAAGTAGAAGACTCACAGATACGGCCGCCGGCGTCCGCGTGACGCGGCAGGAGGCGAGCAGGCTCGCCGCGACCGCGAGGAAGCAACACACGGTAAGGCTGACGAATCCCTGGATAATGAAGGTGCCGTTCTGGGAGATCGACGACGAGAGAACGGCCGCCACGACCATGGAGAGGAAGCAGGCCGCCATCATCACCAGAAGCAGACGCATCCCCGCCATGGCCTTTCCCCAGACGATGGTGCGGGGTGTGAGTACGGTGCTGCGCAGAGCGTCCAGATTGTCACGCTCGCGTTCTTTGGTGATCGAATTGGAGACGACAGCGGGCGCAAGCACGCACAGCATGAAGAAGGTGAAGCCCATGGCGAACAGGATCGCCTCCGTGCCATACATGAAGCCGCTGATGTACACGGAATTCCCGACTACCAAAGCCAGCAGAAGGGCCGCTCCGAACATCCGCTTACGCGCGGGGCCCCGGGTCACCGCACCGTACCGGCACTCGAGGGCATAGACCGGGTTGCCGCGGTCAGGCATGGGGCTCTGAGGAGGGTATCCGCCCAGCACGATGCGCTTGAGACGCTGCTGCAGATTCCTCGGCCGCTTCTCGCCATCGTCCGGCACGGGCGGCTCAACGGCCCGCCCAAGCCGCCACCAGGCGAGCAGCAGCACCACGACGCCCGTGCCGATGTGATAGCCGGTGGCGATGACGAAGTCCCCGAAGCCCACCGTACCATCCATGGACATCCGCACGAACCAACCAGGCGCCAGCGTGGGCAGAGCGCCTTGCACAAGCCATCCGAGGCTTCGCGCTCCAAGAGCCGCGGCGAAGCCGCTGGCGGCGGCGACAGGAAACCCCATCACCCACAGGGCGCCAATGAAGCCCAAGCGAACGGCACTTGAGGCTTCGCGCGCCAGCGTGGACGCCAGCAGACTGAACGCGGCGCACGCGAAGGCCGCGGCGGCGATTACGCCGATATCCATCACGAACGATGACCAATCCAGACCGGTTGCGAAGAAGGCCGTCGCCAACAATGGGACGCATCCAGCCAGGAGGGCCGCGTAGAACCCGAGCAACACGCATAGCTTGCCCATGAGAAATCCCAGGGGCGAGATGAGCGTCAGGCTGAGCATGTCGTAGGTGCGTTCTTCGCGTTCGGCGCAGATGGCAGTGGCGCCGAAGGACGGCATGAACAAGACCAGCGACACGAGAAGAACAAGGGACCAGATGCCGAGAAACTCCCCTGAGAACCCGACCAATTGTGAATAGTGGGCGTACTCGCTCGGCCAAGACTCGAAGACCACAAACCCGAGCACGCCCAACACGGCCGCTAGCGCCAGAAACGGCCGCACCCGCCGCAATTGGCGCACCAGGTCGCGTTGAACGAGGGCGTTCATAGGCAGTGTCGGTATGGGAAGCACGCGCATGTCACCGTTCCCTGGAACTGAAACGCCGGAATCCCCAGACACAGACCCGGAGCAGCAGGTACCCGAAGTAGACAAAGGCGGCCAGGCTCAAGAGCCATATCAGGACATTGAAGTCCCCGGAGCCGCCCATGCCGCGGGAGGAGAAGCGCCGCCGCCCGAACCCGCCGCAGATCGCGTAGTAGCCGGTGAACGGCGAGAGGAAGACAACGAACCGCTCGACGCCGCCAAACGACATCCTTGGAAACCCGAGAAGTGAGAGTAGGATGTTATACCCCATCAGCACGGGCCCGTACATCACAGTGGCGCCGATGAACACCGCGAAGCTCGCCAGATAGGTGAGGATCATCGCCAGCACGGTGCGCCGGCACAGGGTGGACATGAACATGCTGATGGTCAAGGACAGCCACGCCACCACGAGGAGCGTGGGATACCCCGCCCAGACGGCCGTCATCCGGTCGCCCCAGAACCACGCCGTCAATCCCACCGGCAGCGTCGATAGAATGCAGGCGCCCACCACCGGGGCAATCGACAGAAGCCCGGCAAGCAATTTCCCGTTGACCACGTCCTCGGGCCGCATAAGCGTCATGCGGAGCATGTCGATGTTGCCCAGTTCGTATTCCTTGGTTACTGCGTTTCCCAGTAGGGCGGGCGCGGCCAGGGCAACGATGACGAGTTGAAACAGCACCCAGACGCCGTAGCTCTGATTCATGCTGCCGGCCACCAGGCCAATGCCCGCGAAGAACATGAGGATGAAGGTGAGATAGAACGCGCGCACCATGCGCGATTCCTGGCCCAGCAATCCCCACCGCAGCTCGCGGACCATCATGGGGTTACGTTCGTCCTCGATGGGTTTCTTCCGCTTCATCGGATCAAGCAGGTAGTAGGGGAACGTGTTTCGGCGTGCCTTCAACACCGCCGTGTCGTCGATGGGTTTCTCGGTGCTGACGGCCTTCATCTTCGGCGTGCGGCGCAGCGATCGCAGGACCAACGCAAAGCACGCAAGGATGATGGCCGCGTGATATAGCGTACCCATGGCGAGCCGGAACGCGGTCATCTGTCCCATGAGCACAGCCTGCAACTCGGTGACGGGCGAACCGATGTAGAACCCTCCGCTGAGGACACTGCCCAGCATGCCCGATCGCCAGAAGAAGCCCAGGGTCCGGAATGCCACCATGGGCCCCATGATGAACGCCATCATCCCGATGTAACTGACGGTGAGGGCCGCGAAGGCATGACGAAACAGCCCCGAACACAGGAGTCCGATCATGCTGCATGTAGTCGCGGTCAACAGAACGACGTACAGGACCCCGAACAACTGGGCCCAGTCGACGCCGACGAGAAACGACGTGGTCGCCACCACGGGCGCCACGGCCACGACGAGGATCATGTAGAAACCGAGCGCGTTCATCAGTTTCGCGGCGACAATTCCGGACGGACGCACCAGTGTCAGCGTGAGCATTTCGAAGGTATCTTGCTCTTTCTCCGAAGTCAATGTGCTGGCCGCGAGGGAAGGGATGAACAAGGCGCATCCGCCCATGAGAACCGCGGTCAGTGCGAACAGAATGCCGGTCGAGGCACTACTCGCGTCACGCAGCAGCGTGTTGTCGTGGGGCCACACGGCCAGCACGCCGAGTATGGCGGAGATGGCGAATAGCAGCAGGCACACGAAGGACCAGCGCTTCCGCAGACTGGTGAGCAGTTCGCGCCGCACGATGGCCATGGCCGCCGACTGTGGCATGCGCGGCATCAGGCGGCCTCCTCCAGAGGGTGGCGAGGAGCGCGGGGCGTCGTGAGGGGAGGCTGCTTGTGTGAAGGGGCAGGCGCTTCCCCCCCGTCATGCTGAGCAACGCGAAGCATCTCGCACTGCGGGGCAGGCGCCCGTAGGGTGTGTCGAGGTCCGCCGGAGGCGCGCCGAGCACGCACCATTCCCGTCTCCATGCCACCCGCCGCGCGAACGAGATCCTTCACTTCGTTCAGGATGACGCCAAGGCGAGTACCTCCCGCAAAGGACGGCCGAACCCCGTCATGCTGAGCAACGCGAAGCATCTCGCACTGCGGGGCAGGCGCCGGACGAACGAGATCCTTCGCTACGCTCAGGATGACGCGTGGCTCTCCGGCACGACACGTTGAACGCCTTCTACACATCCTGTTCCTGGTACCTCTTCCAGAGCCGTACCGACAGCATCAGCAGGCCCAGTGAAAGGCAGACGAACACGACCATACTCTGGAGCCAAGTGCCCGTGAGGGAACCCGTCGCCCGGCCCGAGTCGAAGCAGCTGAAGACGTAGGCCCAAATGGGCGAGAGAAACATACTGACTCGATCGAGTTCGCCGTTGCCCTGACCAACAACCATGCTCCCCAGCAGCGCGCACAGCCACACGCCGCCGAATGCCGCGAAGGACAGAAGATATCCCAGCACAAGCGCCGTCGTCGTCGTGCGTGCGACCAGTGACGAGAAAAGCCCGAGACTGAGACAGAGAAACGCGCAGACGCCGAGGGTGACGTACCCCGTGAAGATGACCCCGAACGCGCCGGGCTTCCACAAGATAATTGGAATTGCGGCCAGCACGGACGCCGCGAGCGCGGGCCCGAGCGACATCAGGCCCGCGGCGGCCTTGCCGGTAACCATCTGCTTCGGAGAGAGCAAGGTCATCCGAAGCATGTCGACGTTGCCCAGTTCGTATTCCTTGGTGAAGCTGTTCGCCAGCAGGGCCGGGGCGATGAACACCAGCAACACCATCTCCCACGCAATCCAACCCGCGATCGCCTCGCGCGCCTCCTCGAATCCGATGATGACCAAGGCCGAGAAGATGCACAGCGGGAACACACAGTAGAAGATGCGGACGAGGGTGGTCCCTCGACTGAACAGTCCCCAGCGGAGTTCGCGTACGCGCATGGGATTGGCGCCGTCGTCGATCTCCGGCTTTCTGCGCAAGGGATCGATGAGGTAGAAAGGGAACTGCTTTCGCCGCGCGGCCAATA
Source organism: bacterium (assembly GCA_024231375.1). The sequence goes on from JAAEQP010001511.1 coordinate 10,238, forward strand.
CCTCGGGGTCGTCGATGGGCTTCTCGGTGATCCGCTTGGATGCTCGCGCGTCCCGATACAGCAGCCGCCGCGACACCAGCAGACAGGCGGCGATGATGCCCAGTTGATAGAGGAGGCCCCCGACGAACCAAGAGGACGACGAAAAGCCTCTGAACCCGAAGAAGCACCACTCCAACGTGAAGAATGGGCAGAGCACCACGGGAATATTGTCCACCATGTAGCGAGAGAAGCCGGAAACGTCGCAAATCACCCACCATCCCAACGTGACGAAGAACGGTGGAACTGATACGAATGCGACGATCAGGGCATAACTGGCGAAGATGGCCAGGAACCCGCGATGAAAGATGGTGGAACTAAGCAATCCAATCGAGGCGAAGGTGACGTTTGTCAGCAACACGACGGTCATGACGAGGGCCAATTGCACGGCATCCAGGCCGACGCCGAACATCAGGACGCCGACCATGGGGAGTGTGGCGACGATCAGCAGCACGTAGATACCCAAGGTATTCATCAGCTTCGATGCGATGATGGACCAGCGCCGCACGAGGGTCATACGGACCAACTCGAATGTTCCCTGTTCGCGCTCGGACACGATGGTCCCCGCCGCCAGAGCGGGTACGACAAGCATTCCGCCCACGGTAAGGGCGTACGCCAACACCTTGAGGATGTCTTCCGACATGCCGCCGACCATATAGACGGGGATGTTGCGCGAGGGCCACACGCTCACTTCGGCGATGGCGCACACGCCCACGAACGCGCCCAGCCAGACAATGGACCGCGTACGTCGCAGATTCGTCAGCAGTTCCCGTTTGACCAGCGCGAAAGAGGGAAAGGTCATCCCTCCCACTACAATCCCCCCTTCGTCACGTGGAGGAACACGTCCTCGAGCGTGCCTTCGTCTTCCTCGAAGAAGAGGACCTTCACGCCCGACTTCATGAGCAGACCCAGAAGGTCGGCCAATTCGTTTCGGCCGAGGATCGATTCGATATGGAATTCGTTGCCCGATCGCTCGACGTTGCCGATGCCCTTGGCTTCTTCGAGGATCTGGGCCGCCTGGTCCGCGCCATCCAGCACTTCCAAGCGGATCTCCCGTTCCACGCGGATGCTGTTGAGAATCTCTCTGTAGTTACCGGCTTTCAGCAGCTTCCCGTGCTCGATGATGCCGATCTTGTTGCACATGTCGCCCAATTCGGAAAGGATGTGCGACGAGATGAGAATGGTCTTGCCCATGTCGCGCAAGGTCTTGAGCAGCTCGCGCATTTCGATGCGGGCGCGCGGGTCGAGTCCGCTGGCCGGCTCGTCGAGGAGAAGCACTTTAGGATCGTGGAGCAGGGTCTTGGCCAGACAACACCGCTGCTTCATCCCTCGCGAGAAGGCGCTCACGAAGTCGTCGGCCTTGGTCGTGAGGTCAGTCAACTCAAGCACATCGTCGATGATCGACTTGCGCTTCTTGCGCGGGATCTTGTAGGCCGCCCCGAAGAAGTCCAGATACTCGCGCAGCCGCATCCCGTCGTACACCCCGAAGGCGTCGGGCATGAACCCGAGCACTTTCTTCACCTCGTAGGGCTGGTGTACCACGTCGATACCGGCCACAATCGCCTTGCCCGTGGTCGGACGAAGCAGCGTAGACATGATCCGGAGGGTCGTCGTCTTGCCGGCGCCGTTGGGACCGATGAACCCGAAGA
>JAAEQP010001512.1 GCA_024231375.1 bacterium
CACGGGGCCAAGCAAGTCTGGAACATGAACGCTGTGTTCAGTCGGAGTGGCCGCAACCATGGCAGTTGGCGCCTGCCCAGCCCGGCGGAGCACCGGTTGTCCAACTACATCAGCTTGGCGAATGGCGGTCGCACGATCCAGTACTTCTCCATGAACGGGTTCCTGCCGCATACGTCGCGTCGGCGCGACCGGCTGGTAATGTCGCCGCGCATTCTGGGTTTCGGCACCAGCGTCGGAGCGCCCATGCACCCGGCCGGGCGCGAAGTGTTTGCCCAAGGCAACATCGTCCCGGTCTACGGTCCTGTACTCATGCCGACGACGTGGGAGTATCAACGTGTCCTGCCCGTCACCAGCGCACAGATTACCACCATGTCCCCCAACAAGAACGCCATTGGGGCGGGGTACAACAAGGGCGAGAGCTATGACGTGGTGGTGGTGTATAACCGCGACATTTCGCGGCCACAGTCGGGCACCGTGACGCTGACCGATGTCTTGCGCAGGCGTGGCGTGTTTGACCTGTACGCCGACAAGGAGGTCG
>JAAEQP010001513.1 GCA_024231375.1 bacterium
GGCGCACGGGCCTCATCTACCCGACAGTCGGCGTGTGCTGGCACGAGGGCACCCCCGTTGACCTCACAGACCTTGCCGTGGAACTGATAGGCAACGGGTACACGACCCCCGCCTTCTTTGGTGACGAGACCATCCAGCAGGGGCTCAGGGCATACGGGGTGCCGGACAACGAGGCCTGCTACTACATCAACTCGACCTGCGTCGAGATTACCCCGTGCCAGAGCAGCAACGTGTGGGTGGCCAGTCCGTACTTCAGCACCTGCGGTCTTCTGCTCGAAGAGATCGACGCGATTGTGGAATCGGGCAAGGCGCCTGCCGACTTCGCGACGTTCCAGAAGCGGTACTACGCGCGGCTGGCCGACCGCGTAGCCCGCGCAGCCGAAGTTCACAACGCCGACCGCGAAACCCGGCGCAGGTTCGGCCGCAAGCCGCTGCAGAGCGTGTTCACCTTGGATTGCATCGAACGGGGCCGCGATATCGACGATGGCGGCGCTCTCTACAATTGGGTTGAGTGTTCGTTCGTCGGACTAGCGAACTTGGCCGATTCGTTGTACGTGATTCGTCAGGAAGTGTTTGAACAGCAGCAGGTATCGTTCGCGGAACTGAAGGCCTTGCTGGATACGGATTTCAATGGAAATGAGGGCATCCGCCGCCGTTTCTTTGATGGGCACCCGAAGTACGGACAGAACAATGCCGATGTGGACGCCTTGTTCGCGCAGAGTGTTGCGGTCGCCCAGAACGAATGCGCCAAACACCGCATTGACCCGGACGACAGCCATTTCGTGCCGGGTGCGTTCTGTTGGATCATGCACGAGCAACTCGGTACGGCGTGCGGCGCGACGCCCGACGGACGGCGAGCGGGGTTCCCGTTCGCCGATGGGTGCGGACCAGCGCAGGGACGTGAGAAACTGGGGCCCACGGCCGCCGTGTTGTCAACGACCTCATGGGACCACAGTCCCATGATTGGCGGCCTGGCGTTCAACATGAAGTTCAACAGCGGCCTGTTCGCATCGGACCAGGGATTCGCCGCGTTGCGCGATCTCGTGATCACCTACCTGAAACGGGGCGGGTTTGAGACACAGGTGAACGTGGTCGACGTCGAGACCTTGAAGGAAGCCCGCGCCCACCCGGACAACTACCGCGATCTGGTGGTCCGCATCGGCGGATACTGCGACTACTTCACTCGGTTGAACCCGGAGATGCAGGATGAAATCATCCTGCGCACGGAGTATGAGGCATCCAGCGTTACGGGGTGCTCCTAGGGCACGCGGTTCCGTCGCCTTGGGTTCGACGCATTCGATTGCCCTAACGTGCCCTGCAAGGATCATCACCCAACGAGGTACGTTATGGTTCCGTTCATCTGCCTGATCTGCGCGGCCGCAGGCGCTTCCGGGCGGAGTGAAGGGAGAAGGTTTCTGGCGGGAGACGAAATCGGGGTGGCGCGCGGGAACGCGCAAGACCCCTCACCCCAACCCTCTCCCGCAGGGGACCTTCCAAAATCGCGATTCGACGCATGACCGAA
>JAAEQP010001514.1 GCA_024231375.1 bacterium
TACAGTCCCGGTTTTTCGCTAGTCCTTTCACGCGTCGACGGCTTTCTCAACAGCCGCGCTGCCCCAAGCGAGCGATCTCCCCAATGCGCATATGCCGGAGAATGGGCGGAGATGGGAGAATCCCCGTTTCCGCGGCACCTGTGATAACCTGTCATTCATACAGCCAAATGCACATCCTGGGGGCACCGGAATCATGGCCAGAGAGAACTGGGACGACCGGCTTGCGGACCTTGCCCGGAGCCGGTTTCTCTATCAGAACGACGACTACCTGGAATGCCACGTCAACAAGGAGACGACATGAACTTGGCCTCTATCATCACCCGTGAGACTCCCCCGGAGCCTTGGTCCACGAGCGGCAAGATCCCGTGGGACGACCCCGAATTCAGCAGGCGTATGCTGGATGCCCATCTATCGCAGGACCACGACCTGGCGAGCCGGCGACTTGAACTCGTCGAACGGCAGGTCTCTTGGCTCAGCACGACGCTGCTCAACGGGCGCCCCAGTCGGATACTCGACCTCGGCTGTGGTCCCGGTTTGTACGCGCACCGGCTGGCGTCTCTCGGTCATACCTGCACAGGCATCGATTTCGGTCCGGCCTCCATCGACTATGCTCAGGCCCAAGCCTGTGAACACGGATTGACCATCGATTACCGCCAGGAAGACCTCCGTACCGCGGAGTTCGGCAAGGACTACGACCTCGTCATGTTCATTTGGGCGGAGTTCAACGCCTTCCGGCCCGGTGACGCTCGCGATCTGTTGCGCAAGTGCCGGAACGCGCTCGCTCCCGGCGGCACGCTTCTCCTCGAAACTCACGCTCTGGACAGCATGCGCACACAAGGCGAGCAAGGCCCATCCTGGTACTCCGCCCAAGAAGGTCTCTGGTCCAGCGAACCGCACATCTGCCTTCAGGAGAACTTCTGGAACGAGGATCAACTCGTCTCCACGACCCGGTTCTACATCCTGGACGCAGGCACAGGGTCGGTCACTGAGCAAACGAGCACTGCCCAAGGCTACACGGACACCCAGTTCGCACAGATGCTGACCGACAGCGGTCTCGCCAAACCAGTCGAGCATCCGTCCCTTACCGGGAACGCGGAAGACGCCAGTCCCCATTGCCGTGTGTTCACAACCTGCCAGCAAGATTAGACTTGACCGCGCCCTGTCCGAACCGCCATTCTGGTGGCGGGGAGTTGGACAGCGACAAGAACTGCCACGAGGAGCAACCGAGAAGCGTCATGAGCGTGAACGTTGAAGTGCCACAGCCAGAGGTCTCCCGGTTCTGCCTGCGCCATGGCATTCGCCGTCTATCGTTCTTCGGGTCGGTTCTGCGCGATGACTGGGGGCCAGCGAGCGATGTGGACGTGCTCGTGGAGTTTGCGCCGGACACACGGGTGGGCCTCATCGGGCTGGCGGGCATGGAAATCGAGTTGGGCAGTCTGTTGGGACGCCGGGCGGAGATGCACACCATCAAGAGCCTGAACCCGCGGTTCCGGGACGAAGTGCTTGATGCGGCGGAGGTGCAGTATGAGCAAGCGTGACCCCCGGGTCAGTCTTTGGGACATGCTGGCTCACGCACGCGAGGCGGCCTATCGCGTTGAGCCGTCCGTCCGGCGACAGCACCCATCCATTCCATGGCCCCAGATCGTCGGGATGCGCAACCGGCTCGTACACGGGTACGACGTGATCGACTACGACCTGCTCTGGGACACGGTGACCAACGATCTTCCACCCCTCATCGCGGCCCTGGAGGGCATCGTGGAGGAGTCGTAGCGACAGCCCGAGGCAAAGAAGGGGTGAGACAGGTTTGAAACTGCCGATTCGCATGCTGCCGGTTCTGGGCGTGGCCCTTGTGATCGCGTTGGGGCCAGCAAGTGCCCAGGAACGCCTCGAAACCGTGTTGGAGCGCGGCTACGCGGTCGAATGGCTGGTGTGCGGACCCTTGCCCTCCGACCTGCCCGGAGGCATTCTGGAAGCCGTTGACAAGGGCACGCTTCCCCTCAGCGAAACGGACTACCTGGCCGGGATGGGGGGTGTCAGCCGCGCGCGCCCGAAGGCCCAAGCCAAGATTGACGTGGGCGGGGTGTCGAGCGAATGGACCGAGCTTCGCGCCGAAGGCCCCGCGCTGGACCTGACTGGCCTGTTCGTCGACCGCCGCCAAGGCGTGGCCTACGCCGCCTTCTACACGCATTCCGACTGGGCGCGCACCGTGTATTTCGATATTCAGACGCCTCTCGGCGCTCGAATCTGGGTCAACGGATTTCCCGCGCGCAATGTCCGCGCGACGCCGCTCTCCGCAGCGGGCCTGGACCGATTCACGGCAGACCTGCGCGTCGGCAGGAACTTAATCATGATTCAGGCGCCCCTGGCAGATGTGGAATCCATGGCCTCTCGCGCCAGCCTGACACCCCGCGAGTTCCGTGCGCGAACATTTCGGAACCGCCCCTTGCTAACCGACACCACGGGCTTCGAAATGGGTTTGCGGATCCTGCCCGCCCAACCCGTAGGACCGCTGATCGTAGTCCCGCGTCTCGAAGCCATGGGATCCTTCTCGGGCAAGGCAGGCGCCATGCACCAGGACGCACTGTTGACTCTATTCAATCCCGAAGGCTCCCTATCGAATACCATCGGCGTCACCATGAGTGTCGTCGGCGTGGCTGAGCCGGTCAAGCAGGCCATTTTGCCGATTGCCCCGCAGACGCAGAAGGAAGCGCTGCTGTCGATCCCCATCGGCGACGCCTCACCGGGCCAATCCGTCGACGTGCAGGTGACCGTGACGTCTGGACGGGACTCCGTGTCCTTTCCCGCCCGCCTGAACGCCCGGCGAGCCCCCTCCCAGGGCAAGATGTTCGTCGTGACCGGCGGACGGTACCGTGCCGGAACGTCCGAAGACCAACGCGCCCGCGTCAAGCGCCGCATGGACGAGATCGACCGCAACCTCGTCCTCCTTGAAAACGAGCCCGACTATGGATTCGACTTGGCCGAGGCCGAAGCCTGGGAATCCCACTGGCTCACGCGTCCAGCCATGCGCGACCGCCTTGCCGATGCCGCCAATCTGGGACGTGCGGCGCCTCACGCCGGGTACAGCTTGCCTGACGAGCGTATTGTCGGCGGTGAAGTCCTGGTGCGCAATCTGGCGTACGGCCACTTCACGGCGGACGCGTTGCTGGCGCGACGCGGTGGCTGCTACCTCGCCTGGAACGCCGTGGGCGTATGCCCGCAACTGCCGCAGATCCTGGCCAAGACGACGGGATTGGGCGTGATATCCGCACTGCCCGTCCGCGGTTTGCCTGCCGTGTTTCAGCAACTCGGTCCCGACGGGTCCGCCATGGTTCATCGCCGCAGAGAACCTTCCCGCGCTCCAGCCAGCGCCACGGACCTGCGCGAACTGGCCATTGTGCAACGCCGCGAACTGCTGCATCTCGGGTTGGACACGGACGTACTCGTCGTCGAATCCGATGTGCCGCCGCCCGAACCGTTCTACCTCGGCGCATGCCGGGATCTGGCGCGTTCGGTCCCGTCGGTTCGTGTGACGGGAAGTGGCGGCGAGGAGTTTCTGTTGGCCGCCCAGGAAGCGGTTGAGCAACAGGGATTGCCTGTTCCGCGCGCGGGGCGTGCCATGACCGCCACCGAGCCCGGCATGCTGTTGGCCCAACCCGCGATTAAGCAGGCCCACACTCGCGTGGAATCCATCCTGATCACAACCGAGAAACTGGCAACCTTGGCCGCCCTGCAAGGGGCGCGATACCCACACCACACACTGGATTACGCGTGGCGACAGGTGATCTACAACAGCCGCGTCGACCGGCTTGGGCTTGCGCCGACACCCGGCGTATACCTGGACATGTTGGCCGGCTACCGCGATGCCGAGGCCGTGACACGACGCACCCTCAACGCTTCGACGGCCTTCCTGGCCAGCCGGGTCAACACGTATGCCGGACTGCAAAGCAACAAGGAAGGGGCCATGGCCTTCGTGGTCTTCAATCCGTCTTCATGGATTCGCACCGACGTGTGCGACGCGAACGTTTCGCTTCCCAGGTCCCGGGGGTTCACCGTGTTGGACGACCAGGGGGACCCGGTTCCCTTCACACTCTCCGATCCGGGGACTGCTGGGAGCCGCCTTCAGGTGGTGGCAACGGATGTCCCCCCGCTCGGGTACCGCACGTACTACCTGATGCCCGAAGGTAGACCAGTGCAGCCCACCACCGACGACGGACTCGTTATCGAAAACGACTACTCCCGCGTAGAAATCGACCGGGCCCAGGGAGGCGGCATCGCCGTGCTCACCGCCGAGGAGACGGGGGAGGAGGACGCGCGTGGACTCCTCAACGATGCGATAGCCGTGGAAGCGCTTGCGGAACTCGACAATTCCGGTAAAGACTTCTGGACCACGAA
>JAAEQP010001515.1 GCA_024231375.1 bacterium
ACGACAGCCGAGGAACGACGGCGGAGCCGGGTCGAACTGTGGCATCGGCAAGGCACCTTCGGTCAGGCGCTACTCTATCCCCAGTTCGACGGGCGGGACATGACCGTGTGGGCCACCACGGCCGAAGCGCGGACACTTCTTCACCGAGACCGCGAAACGTTCCTGACCAACTGCGTGAAGGTAGACGGAATCGACGTCGACGCGGTCCGTGCGTTCGTCGAGGACGGACCCGAGGTGTTGCTTTACCCGCACACACCCGGTGCCGGACCCGCTCCCGATGCCCCGCCGATTGAGAACGGCATCGGGTTTCGTATCCGCATTCCCTATCTCAAGCCGGAACTCATCGATCTGCGGCTGAACGGCCACCTGCTCAACGAAAGCGCCACCGATGGGTATCAAGCCTTCCTGGGCAATGGATACACGCAGGTGCAAGTAAATGTACCGCCGGACAAGGCGCGGGAAATGGGGCTTTACATCATCACCTGCGCCTATGCACCCGATGTGCAGCGCTCGTTCGGCTGGTCGCCGCCTGCGGAAGTCATGGACCGTCTGAAGGCCAAGTCGGAGTAGTCTAGAAGTCCGGCTTAAAAGGCCGGCTTCTATAAGGCGCGGCCCCAAGTTCAACCAGAAACACAAGACTTACAGAGGCGAAAGAAACGTACTTAGGACGCTTGCCTACTTTCTGGCCGCGCCCCTAGGGCCAGACGCTGGGCTCGTCGCCTCCCGCAATACGGTGGTCCATCTGCAGCGCCGGCTGGTCCGACTCGGGGCGGCCCACAATGACAGCCGGCACACCCGCGGCCGTGCAATGGGGCGGCACGTCGGTGAGCACCACGCTGGCCGCGCCAATCTTCGCGCCCTCGCCAATCTCCACGTTCCCAAGAATCTTGGCGCCCGCGCCGATGAGCACGCCTTTGCGCACCTTAGGATGCCGGTCGCCTGTTTCCTTACCCGTGCCGCCGAGGGTCACCTCGTGCAGCATGGACACGTTGTCTTCGACCACCGCCGTCTCGCCGATCACCACCCCCGTGGCATGGTCCATCAGGACGCCTCGGCCGATGTGGGCCGCGGGGTGAATGTCCACGGTCAAGACTTGGGCGATGCGCCCTTGCATGAACAGGGCAAGGTCCTCGCGCCCGTGGGTCCAGTAGTAGTGGGACACGCGATACGCCTGGATGGCGTGGAAGCCCTTGAAGTACAGCAACGGCGTCGCGATGCGGCGGCAAGCCGGGTCGCGGGTGCATACCGCCTCCATGTCAGCGCGTGCAGCCGCCCCAATCGACGGGTCATCGGCGAAAGCGTCGTCGATGAGATCGCGCAGGGCCAGTTCCGTAATGGTCGTACTGGACAACTTCGTGGCCAGCAAAAAGCTCAGCGCGTCTTCGAGACACTTGTGCGTGAGCACCACCCCATGGAAGAAGTTCGCAAGCATAGGCTCCTTCTTCGCCGCCTCGCTGATTTCATCCCGGATTCGCTCCCAGATGGGGTCTGTCTCCCGACGACTCATGCGTTCTCTCCTGAAGGCACTGCGGATTGGTCCTGATCCCTTGGAACAGTGTAGCCGTTCGGGTTTAGTCCTGTCGAGGGTCCAAAGAGACCTGGCGGTCGGAGTGTGGCCGGAGGACC